>NZ_CP031320.1:7146569-7210934 GCF_003355155.1 Streptomyces armeniacus
AAAAAACACAAGTAGACTACAGAATGTGCTCCGGAGCGGTCACCCACACGCCCAGCCCGCTCACGACGATGATCGTCAGCGCCACCTCCAGGACCCGGCCGCTGCCGCGCAGCGCCGCCATGAAGCCCAGCACCAGCATCGGCAGCGTGTTCGCCATCAGCTGGTCGACCCCGCAGTGCATGAACGACGCCGGGATCACGTCCAGCAGCTCGTCGGCTCCCCCTTCCTCTATCCCGCAGGTTTCCAGCCCGTCCCCCGTGGCCTCGTCCCCCCCCCCCCGCCCCACCCGCCCCCCGCCCCGACATACGCACCGCCCCACGCAACGACCCACGCAACGCCCCACGCCCCGAACGGTGATGTCCGACGTCCGCCCCACCCCGCACACCGTCCGCATACCGCCCGCACGCGGCCGCCCGTCCGCCGGATCTGTCACAGCAGTTCCCAGCGGGGCGTCTGATGGCTACGGTCCATGCACCGCGTTCGCAACCCGGACACGGAACCCCCCACGTCGAACAGCTCTGTTCCTGCCGTACATCCCGGAAGGACCCTGACTGTGCACGTACCGCTCCGTAAGAGACACAGAACCGTCGCGGTGTTCGCCGCCGCGGCGCTTGCCACCCCGCTGCTCCTCGCAGCGTCCGCCGCACCCGCCGCGGCGGAGCACGACCCGGCGAAGAAGGGCCGGAAACTCGCTCGCGAACTGGTCCAACGGACCAGCGCCAAGGGCGCGATGAAGCACATGCGCGCCTTCCAGGCCATCGCCGACCGCAGCGACGACAACCGCGCCGCCGGCTCACGGGGGCACGAACGGTCCGCCAAGTACGCGGGTTCGCTGCTGAAGAAGGCGGGCTACGAGGTCACGTACGAGAAGTTCGAGTTCACGTACGTGGAGACGCTCGCCGAGAAGCTCACGGTGCTCACGCCCGGCCAACGCGACGTGCCCATCCACCTCATGACGTACACCGCGAGCACCCCCGAGGGCGGCACCGAGGCCGCCGTCGCGCCCGTACCGGCGGACGGCAGCAGCGGCTGCGAGGCCGCGGACTTCGCGGACGGCGCGTACGAGGGGAAGATCGCGCTCATCCAGCGCGGCGCCTGCGACTTCGCCACCAAGCAGGCCAACGCCGCGGACGCCGGCGCGGTCGGCGCCGTCATCTACAACAACACCGACGGCGAACTCAACGGCACTCTCGGCGCCCCCGACGCCGGCCGCATCCCCACCGGCGGCATCACCAAGGCCGACGGCGAGGCGCTCGCCGCCGAGGCCGCGGAGGGCGAGGTGACCGTCAACCTCGAGATCCGCGAGTTCCACGAGCAGCGCACCACCCCGAACGTCATCGCCGAGACCCGCGGCGGCGACGACGACAACGTCGTGATGCTCGGCGCCCACCTCGACTCCGTCGCGGGCGGCCCCGGCATCAACGACAACGCCTCCGGCTCGGCCGGAATCCTGGAGGCCGCCCTCCAGTTGGCCAAGGCCGACCGGCGCGGCAAGCACGAGAACAAGGTGCGCTTCGCGCTCTGGACGGCGGAGGAACTGGGCCTGATCGGCTCCGAGCACTACGTCGCCGGGCTGTCCGAGGACGAGCGCGACGACATCGCCCTCTACCTCAACTTCGACATGATCGCCTCGCCCAACCACGGGCTGTTCGTGTACGACGGCGACGACTCCGACGGCGTCGGCGCGGGCCCCGGGCCGGAGGGCTCGGCGCAGATCGAGCGCTCCATCAACGAGTTCATGCGGTCGCAGGGCAACGAGCCGCGCGGCACCGACTTCTCCGGGCGCTCCGACTACGGGCCGTTCATCGAGGTCGGCATCCCGTCGGGCGGCACGTTCACCGGCGCGGAGGGCATCAAGTCCGAGGAGGAGCAGGCGCTCTGGGGCGGCGAGGCGGGCGTCGCGTACGACAAGTGCTACCACATGGCGTGCGACGACCTGCGCAACCTCAGCATGCCGGCGTTCGACGCCAACGTGGACGTCATCGCGAACGCGGTCGGCAACTACGCCTGGGACACCGGCAGTCTCGAGCAGCAGGCGCCGTACCGCGCCACCGACCGGACCGCGGGCAGCAGCGGCGGACTGCACACGCACAACGCCACCAAGTAAGCACGAGACACGGACACACGGAGACACGGACACACGGAGACACGGGTTCAGGGGCGGGTGGCGGTCTCCGCCGCCCGCCCGACCCGCGTCAGCAGCCCGCGCGTACGGACGTGCGCGCGGGCTCCCGTACGGCCGGGGGCTCCCGTACGGGCGCGGGCTCCGGCCCCGTGCGCTCCCTGGGCGGCGGCCCGCCGTACGGACCGGGCGCGCGCCGTCCGCGTCGACACCGCGTACTCGCGCCGCCCCGCGAGGTGCTCCACCGGCTCGCCGCCCGCGAGGCCCCCCGCCATGGGGCCCCGCGCCACGCGCGGCCCGTACGCGCCCGGCGCGCCGCGCCGCCACTCTTTCGGGTCGGGCCCGCGGCGCCCTCCGCCGCCCCGGCGTGTCCCGCGTCCCCGGGCCTCCGGGCCGTATGTCGGCAGAGTGCTCTCGCAGCATGGCTGCGCCTGGCACCGCTCGCCCGGTAGGCTTTCCGTGTGATCTTCAAGCGAATCGGAAACGGGCGGCCGTACCCCGACCACGGCCGGGAAAGCACCCGCCAGTGGGCGGATGTTGCCCCACGCCCGGTGCGTCTTGACCAGCTCGTCACCACCAAGGGGCAGCTCGACCTGGAGACCCTCCTCGCCGAGGACTCCACGTTCTACGGCGACCTGTTCGCCCATGTCGTGAAGTGGCAGGGCGACCTCTATCTGGAGGACGGGCTGCACCGGGCCGTACGCGCCGCGCTCCAGCAGCGGCAGGTGCTGCACGCACGTGTGCTCGAAATGGGATAAACGGCTGAACGCAGCGGCTCGCCATTGATCATCTGGTAGGCATCGTCCCGCCCGCGGATTACCCTGCGCACATGAGCATGCTCACTCCCCCCGGCATGGGCGGTCAGTACCGCATCAAGGGTGACCGCTATCCGCGCATGCGCCGCCCCCGCAACCGCCGCAGAATCGTTCTCGCCACGGTGTCCGCGGCAGCCGCCACGGGCCTGGTCGGCTGGGGGACGCTGCAGCTCATCGACGTCTTCTCGGGCGGCGGCGGCAGCTCCGCCGAGGCCGCCGGCAAGCACGGCGAAGACGGCAAGGAGTGCGTCGCGCAGGACCGGAAACCGGACGACGGTTCCGCGTCCGGGAAGACCGGCGGGAAGCCGGCCGGCGGCAAGTCCGGCGCGGACGTGCCGAAGCCCGGCACGATCAAGGTGAACGTCCTGAACGCCACGCCCCGCAGCGGCCTCGCCGCCGACACCGCCGATGAGCTGAAGAAGCGCGGCTTCAAGGTCGGCGAGGTCACCAACGCGCCGAAGTCCCTCGACAAGAAGGTCAAGGGCACCGGCCTGCTGATGGGCGCGACCGGCGCCGACACGGCCGCCCGGTTCAAGGTGCTCGGCAGCCACCTGGCCGGCGCGGACACCCGTTACGACAACCGCAAGGGCGCGGACGTCGATCTGGTGATCGGCAACGAGTTCAAGAAGCTCACCGCGGAGAAGGACGCGGCGCGCGCGATGGCAGCGCTGGCCGATCCCAAGCCGTCCACGTCCCCGTCCTGCTGAAGGGCGCCGCTCGCAGAACGTCGCCGACCCGCTGAGCGTGCCCGTCCCGCTGAACGGCGGACCCGCCGCGGCCGTACGAACTCTGCCGCGGCCGTACGGATCCCGCCGCGACCGGTACGTACGGACCCCGCCGCCCGTACGGGACCGCCCTAACCGGCCGTCCCGTACATCCGGTCCCCGGCGTCGCCCAGCCCCGGAACGATGAACCCGGCCTCGTTCAGCCGCTCGTCGACCGCGGCCGTCACCACCGTGACCGGCGTGCCCGACAGCTCGCGTTCCATCAGGCCGACCCCTTCCGGCGCGGCCAGCAGGCAGATCGCCGTCACGTCGTCGGCGCCGCGCGAGATCAGCTCGTTGATGGCCGCGACCAGCGTGCCGCCCGTCGCGAGCATGGGGTCCAGCACGTACACCTGGCGTCCGGAGAGGTCGCCCGGAATGCGCGTCGCGTACGTCGACGGCTGCAGCGTGTCCTCGTCGCGGATCATGCCGAGGAAGCCGACCTCCGCCGTCGGCAGCAGCCGCGTCATGCCCTCCAGCATGCCGAGCCCCGCCCGCAGGATCGGCACCACCAGCGGCCGCGGATGCGTCAGCCGTACACCGGTTGTCGCCGTCACCGGGGTGGTGATGTCCACCGGCTCGGTACGCACGTCGCGGGTGGCCTCGTACGCGAGCAGGGTCACCAACTCGTCGGCGAGGCGCCGGAATGTCGGCGAGTCGGTGCGCTCGTCGCGCAGGGTGCTCAGCTTGTGCGCCACCAGCGGGTGGTCGGCAACGTGGATGCGCATGCCCACGACATTAACGGAGATACAGCGGGTGCCACCGCTGGCGTACGACCGCCGCCTGGGGGGAAAGTAGGCATGTACGCCCGGAGGTGTGCAAATGCCCGAACCCAGGAGAGCTTCCGCAGGACGAGCGTCCGGGGGCCGCCGCGCCGTCGTCGACGCGGACCGGCTGCGCCGCCGGGCGCGGTTCCTGCGGGAGCTCAACGACGCCAAGGAACTGCGCGAACGTGTGCAGCCGCGCCGCGCCCGAGCGGCACGTATGCGGCAGCACATGCGAATGCGGACGTTTCGCTGGTGATGCGGGTGAGCGGGGGGCGGACTTCTGCCAAACACCTGCCCGACGCACACTCGAAGACCCTTCGCGAAGCCTCCGTTTCTGCCACGATTCGATTAGGGCGGGGGCACGGTCCTCGCCGACACTCGGACACACGGAAACCAGTGGGAGAGTCACGGTGTATTTCGCCGCACTGCTCGCTCGCACCGAAGACGGGTGGGAAGCGAGTGACACGGAGCTCGATGATGTGGAGACCCTCGCCGACCTCGCCGACCTGGCCCGGGAAGCCGCGTCCGACGACGAGACGGTGCTGGTCTGCATCGAGCAGGACGGCACTTGGTTCGGCGTCGTACGCGTCGACGGAGAAGACGACCCGCGCGTCTTCGTCTCCGACGCGGCCGCCGCCATGCGGAGCTCGTACGGCGAGATCCTGCTCTCCGACGATCTGCTCGGACGCGAGCCGGAGGACCCGGCCGTGCTCGAACAGCTCGTCGACCTCGACGGCACGGAGGACGGGGAGCCGGCGGACGGCGACGGTGCCGCGGCCGACCCCGACGCCGCACCGGGCGACACGGTGCCGCCCGGGCCGATCGGGGACGCGGACCTGCTGACGGATCTCGGCATGGAGGAGAAGACCGTCCTCACCCTCACCGCCGAAGACGCTCTGGGCTCCATCGCCGACGCACTGGGCTGCACGGACGTGCTGGAGGCGGTCCGGTAGCGAGATCGTCCGCCAGTGGACGATCCGCCGGCGGACAGTCTCCGTGAGGCCTGAGCGCCCACTGCCGACCAGACGACCAGCCGACCGCCGACCAGTCCTCCCGGCCCGCGACACCCGGCGCCCGCCCCCCACCCGGCGCCCGGCACAGCGGAGCCGCGGAACGCCGCGGAGAGCGAGCCATGAGCGAACCGGACCACGACCCCGTACGCGACCCCTGGCGGGCGCCCATGCGGCTGGCACTCGACGAGGCCGTACGGGCGCTCGCGACGGGCGACGTACCGGTCGGCGCCGTCGTGCTCGGCCCGGACGGCACCGTGCTCGGCCGCGGCCACAACGAACGCGAGGCCACCGGCGACCCCACCGGCCACGCCGAACTGATCGCCCTCCGCGCCGCCGCCCGCTCCCTCGGCGGCTGGCGGCTGCACGGCTGCACCCTGCTGGTGACGCTGGAGCCCTGCACGATGTGCGCGGGCGCAGCCGTACTCGCCCGGGTCGACCGCGTCGTCTACGGCGCCCAGGACCCGAAGGCGGGCGCCGCCGGCTCCCTCTGGGACGTCGTACGCGACCGCCGCCTCAACCACCGCCCGGAGGTCGTCAACGGCGTCCTCGCCGCGGAGTGCGGCCGCCTCCTCACGGACTTCTTCCGCGGCCCGGACCCGGCGGCCCCCGGGACCACCCCGGACTCCTCCGCCGCCACCCCGGATACCGATTTCGAAGCACGGCCACCGGTGGGCTAAGCTTCCTCTCGGTAGCGTGTCCGAGCGGCCGAAGGAGCTCGCCTCGAAAGCGAGTGAGGGGGCAACTCCTCCGTGGGTTCAAATCCCACCGCTACCGCTCTGAGCAGCACAGACGTGGGGCCGGACCCGGCAGGGTCCGGCCCTTCGTCGTGTGCGGCCTGCGGTGCCGTACGGGCCCGTGGCGACGTACGGGCGTGAGGGCCGCCTCGTGGGGCGAACAGGCCGCGCGGGGGTGGGAGTTGGGGCGCAGGCCGCGCGGGGCCCGCGTGGCCCGTCTGCGGGCCGTATGGGCGGTGCGCCGCGTACGGCGTACGGACCGGGCGCCTCCGGATGTGTCCCGCGTAGCCGTCCGAGAGGCCAGCCGCAAGCAAAGAGCCCCGGTTTCTGGGGGTTTGATTGCGCCCGCGCTGGTCACGGCACGGAAGGCTCTGGTTAGACTCGCGCGATCGCACAGGGGACGCGCGGCTGATCGTGGAGGGCAGTTCGAGGTGGACATAAAGAAGATCGCGCAGTATGTCATCGTCGTCTTCGTGCTGTACACGATCATCACCTCGCCCGCCCGGGCTGCCGATCTCGTCCAGGTCGGCTTCGAGGGGATCTCGGACGCCGCCCAGGGTGTGGGTGACTTCATGACGGAGCTCGTCAACTGACCGTGCGGTCCGCGCAGGACCTGACGCCCGTACGCGTCAACTGACGGCCGCCACGCCCCCGTAGCCCCCTTGAGTCCAGTGCTCGCGCCGCGCCGCGCGGCGGTGGGCCCGTACCCGTGTTCGGCGTGCGAGTGGCCCAACTGGCCAGCAACACGGAATAACCGGGTGCTTGCACACTGTGCACATGTCTTGTGATGCTATGACCGCTTTTGCCGGATGTGTGGACCACGCGGACCGCGAAGGGGTGGTGGCTGAGTGGACGGGTCCCCGACCCCGCCCCGCGCTTCGCCCGGGGGTGCTCCCCGGAGCCGGAGCGCCGCGGCACGGGCCCTGACCCAGGTGCTCTTCGAGCAGCTGGCGGGCCTGGAGGCCGGTACGCCCGAGCACACCAAGGTGCGCGAGGCGCTCGTCGAGGTGAACCTCCCGCTGGTGCGCTACGTCGCGGCGCGCTTCCGCAGCCGCAACGAGCCGATGGAGGACGTGGTCCAGGTCGGCACCATCGGCCTGATCAACGCGATCGACCGGTTCGACGCCGAACGCGGCGTGCAGTTCCCCACGTTCGCCATGCCCACCATCATCGGGGAGATCCGCCGGTACTTCCGCGACAATGTGCGCACCGTGCACGTACCGCGGCGGCTGCACGAGATGTGGGTGCAGGTCAGCGGGGCCACCGAGGACCTGACCGTGCTGCACGGGCGGTCCCCGACGACGGCCGAGATCGCAGAACGGCTGAATCTCGCCGAGGAGGATGTGCTGGCCTGCATCGAGGCGGGGCGCTCGTACCGCGCCACCTCGCTCGAGGCCGCGCAGGAGCGCGAGGACGGGCCGCCCGGACTGCTCGACCGGCTCGGCTACGAGGACCCGGAGCTGGACGGCGTGGAGCACCGCGACCTCGTCCGTCACCTGCTGGTCCAGCTGCCCGAGCGCGAGCAGCGCATCCTGCTCCTGCGCTACTACCGGAACCTGACGCAGTCCCAGATCAGCGTGGAACTGGGTGTCTCGCAGATGCACGTGTCCCGGCTGCTGTCGCGCAGTTTCGCGCGGCTGAGGGCAGCAAATCGGATCGACGCGTAACCGGTTCGAGTGAGCCGGTTCCGGCCCCCGGTGCCCTGATCACCAAAGTTTTGTCGACTTGGCGCTACGTCGCGTTGCTGACTTGTGACATTCTGCGAGAGCTGCGTTTGCCGTGGCGGCGCTTCCGGTATTCAGGGGGAGGTGCCTCCCTCAACCGAGGGCGCCGCCCGACCCGTCCGCGACCTCTAGGGGGTGGCATGTCCGTAGAACTGGGCAGCTCGAAGGTGCTCTCCGAGAACACGACCGCCGACGCGCCCCGCGTCGTTCCCGAAGACTCCGAGGACTTCGCGGTTCCCGAGCCTCAGCCGGCCCCGGTGGCCGGTGCCGCGATCGACACCCGCACCCTCTCCCGCTCCCTGTTCCTGCGGCTGGCCGTCCTGGACGTGGACAGCCCGGAGCGTACGTACGTCCGCGACACCCTGATCGAGCTCAACCTCCCGCTCGTGCGGTACGCCGCGGCGCGCTTCCGCAGCCGGAACGAGCCCATGGAGGACATCGTCCAGGTCGGAACGATCGGCCTGATCAAGGCGATTGACCGGTTCGACTGCGAACGGGGCGTGGAGTTCCCGACGTTCGCGATGCCGACCGTCGTCGGCGAGATCAAGCGCTTCTTCCGGGACACGTCCTGGTCGGTGCGCGTGCCGCGGCGGCTGCAGGAGCTGCGTCTCGCCCTCACCAAGGCGAGTGACGACCTCTCGCAGACGCTCGACCGGTCCCCGACCGTGCCCGAACTCGCCGCCTGCCTCGGGGTGTCCGAGGAGGACGTGGTGGACGGCCTGGCGGTGGGGAACGCGTACACCGCCTCCTCGCTGGACTCCCCCTCGATCGAGGAGGACGGCGGCGAGGGCTCCCTGGCGGACCGGCTCGGCTACGAGGACACCGCGCTGGAGGGCGTGGAGTACCGCGAGTCGCTGAAGCCGCTGCTGGCCAAACTGCCCCCGCGGGAGCGGCAGATCATCATGCTCCGCTTCTTCGCCAACATGACGCAGTCGCAGATCGGTGAGGAGGTCGGCATCTCGCAGATGCATGTCTCGCGGCTGCTGACCCGCACGCTGGCGCAGCTGCGGGAAGGGCTGATCGCGGAGAGCTGAGGACGTGCGCCGTACGGGATGGCGTACGGGGTGCCGGCGGCGACCGGCATCGCGTGCGGGGACGGCATCCCGTACGGACTGGGGAGCGCCTACGGGTGCGGCCACCGGAGCGCGAACGCGTACGCGTATGGGTGCTGGAGCACGTACGCGTACGGGTGCTGGAGCGCGTACGGGCGCGAGATCGGGCGCGAGAGCGCGTACGGACAGCGACGCGAGAGCGCGTACGGGCGCCCCGCGTGGAGGGCCCCTCGGAGGGCCGGGAAGTGTTCCGGCTCAGGCGAGTGAGCGGCGGCTCAGGGCTCAGCCCAGGGCGAGCCAGGCGACCGCGGCGACGACCGCGACCACGGCGATGACGCCGACGATGAGACCGATGCGCGGCCCGGACGAGCCCTGGACCGCGGCCGGGCGCTGCGGCCCGCCCTCGTCGACGAACGCGCGGAACATCTGGGTGCTGCCCGCGGGGTCCTGGCTGCCGTCGGGGTTCTGCGGTGCGTGCGGGTTGTGAGCCATAGGGCAGGACACTAGCGAACCCGGCAGGCGCCTGACAGTCCGGCCCGGAACGCGGTGGCACTTGACTCCGGCTTGGTGCGGAGCACGCGGAGTCTTTGTTGAATGTTTGCCTCGGATGCCCGGATTGAACTTGCCTGTAGCAACCAATCGAGCCTAAGGTTGCCTTAAGCAACGAAAACCTGGAGGGTCGTCCGTGACTGCAGGCCGCGCCGAGTTCAGAGAGCTCGCCCGGCAGCTCCGGTCCGTGAACGCCGTCAACCGCGAACTCGCCCGGCACCTGCCGTCCGACTGCCCGCCGGCGTCGGCCGGACTGCTGTCGCTGCTCCGCAGGCACGGCGAGATCCGGATGAGCGAGCTCACCGAGCTGCTCGGCATCGACATGTCGGTCACCAGCCGCCACGTCGCGCACGCGACCGAACGGGGCTGGATCGAACGCCACCCCGACCCGCACGACGGCCGGTCGCGGCTGCTGCGGCTCACCGAGAGCGGCGACCGCCAGCTCGACGACCTCTCCGAACGGGCCACGGACACGCTCGCGCACCGTCTGTACGACTGGCCGGACGACGACATCGCGGCACTGAACGCGCTGCTGGACCGGTTGCGTACGAGCTTCTGCCCCGCACAGATACCCACCGCACGAGACTCGAGCAAGAAGTAAGGAAGCAATGGCCACCCCCACACCCACCGGTGTGCACGAAGCCGGAACCGAGACCGGGCCCGCGTCCGCAGCCGCGGCCGGGGCCGGCGCCGCGGCCCACGCGGGACCGGCGGCCCAGCCGGGCGCCGACGCGATCGGCGCCGGCGGCGGCGCGGGCACCGGGCACGGCGGCAAGCACGCGGCGCACGCCGCCTCCGGCCACGGCGCGCCCATGACGCACCGGCAGATCATGGAGGCGCTGTCCGGGCTGCTGCTCGGAATGTTCGTGGCGATCCTGTCGTCCACGATCGTCTCCACCGCGCTGCCGGAGATCATCTCGGATCTGCACGGCAGCCAGAGCTCGTACACCTGGGTGGTCACCGCCACCCTGCTCACGATGACCGCATCCACTCCGCTGTGGGGCAAGCTCGCGGACCTGACCAGCAAGAAGATGCTGGTTCAACTGTCCCTGGTGATCTTCGTGCTCGCGTCGGCGGGGGCCGGGCTGGCGCAGAACACCTCGACGCTGATCACCTTCCGCGCCGTGCAGGGCATAGGCATGGGCGGTCTCACCGCCCTGGCCCAGATCATCATGGCCGCGATGATCTCCCCGCGGCAGCGCGGGCGTTACAGCGGATACCTCGGCGCCACCTTCGCCGTCGCCACCGTGGGCGGCCCGCTGCTCGGCGGGGTGATCACGGACACCGAGTGGCTCGGCTGGCGCTGGTGCTTCTACGTGGGCGTGCCGTTCGCCGTCATCGCGCTGACGGTGCTGCAGAAGACGCTGCACCTGCCGGTCGTGAAGCGGCAGGGCGTGAAGATCGACTGGCTCGGCGCGTTCGTCTTCGCGGCTGCGGTCTCGACGCTGCTGATCTGGGTGACGCTGGCCGGGGACAACTACGCCTGGCTGTCGTGGCAGACGTACGCGATGGTCGGCGGCGCGCTCGTACTGGGGCTGCTGTTCGTCTTCATCGAGACGAAGGCCAAGGAGCCGATCGTCCCGTTGCGACTCTTCCGGAACAGGACGATCTCGCTCGCGTCGCTTGCCTCGCTCTTCGTGGGCGTGGCGATGTTCGGGGCGACCGTCTTCCTCAGCCAGTACTTCCAGCTGGCGCGCGGCAAGTCGCCGACGATGTCCGGGCTGATGACGATTCCGATGATCGCGGGACTGTTCGTGTCCTCGACCGTCTCGGGCCAGATCATCACCCGGACGGGACGCTGGAAGGTCTGGCTGACCACGGGCGGCCTGCTGGTCACCGCCGGCATGGGCCTGCTGGGCACCATGCGGTACGACACCCCGTACTGGCACGTGGCCTGCTTCATGGCCCTGCTCGGCCTCGGCATCGGCATGATGATGCAGAACCTCGTGCTCTGCACGCAGAACCAGGTCGACCCCTCCGACCTCGGCTCGGCCAGCTCCGTGGTCACCTTCTTCCGTTCGCTGGGCGGCGCCGTCGGCGTCTCCGCGCTGGGCGCCGTGCTGGCGCAGCGCATCACGGACTACGTGAAGGAGGGCTTCACCGACCTCGGCATCGCGCCCAGCGGCGGCGCCGCCGCGGGCGGCGGCAGCAGCATCCCCGACCTCAGCACGCTGGACGCACCGGTGCGCAAGGTGGTCGAGAGCGCATACGGGCACGGCATCGGGGACATCTACCTCTACGCGGCGCCGATCGCGTTCGTGGCGCTGCTGATGGTGCTGTTGATCAAGGAGGTCCCGCTGCAGACCAAGTCGGCCATGGAGCAGGGCGTTCCGGACCCGGAGGGCGGCATGGACGGGGGCACGGACCGGCACGTGGACCGGCACGTGGAGGGACGTACGGGCGGAGCCGCGGACGCGGACCTCCGTACGGACGAGGGCCTCCGTACGGACGCGGGCCTCCGTACGGACGCGGACCTCCGTACGGACGAGGGCACCGCACCTGCCCCGGCCCCCGCGCCCGTACCCGCACCCGCACCCGCACCCGCACCCGCGCCCATCGGCGTACGCGGCACCGTACGGGACGCCTCCGGCGCCCCTCTCGTACGCGCCACCGTGACGCTGATCTCCCTCAGCGGCCGCCAGTTGGCCCGTTCCGTGGCGCACGGTGACGGCTCGTACTCCCTGGACGTTCCCGCCGTCGGCTCGTACGTGCTGATCGCCGCCGCCGACGGGCACCAGCCGCAGGCCACGACCGTGCTCGTGGGCGAGGGCTGGCTGGAGAACGACGTGCTGCTCGCCGGTACGAGCGGCCTCACCGGTGTCGTACGGAGTGCCGCCGACGGAAGTCCCGTCCCGGACGCGATGGTCGTCGTCACCGATGTGCGCGGCGAGGTGCTCGCCACCGGAAAGACCGCCGGGCAGGGCGACTTCGCCTTCCGCGAGCTGGTCACGGGCGCCTATACCGTCGCCGTGAACGCGGCCGGCTACCGCCCCGCCGCACAGCCCGTCGAGGTCGGCGGCCAGGGCGTCACGCGGCTCGAGGTCGTGTTGCGGCCCGGTGCCCGCGTACGCGGGACCGTACGCGCCGGTGCCGACCGCCGCCCGCTCCAGGACGCGCGGGTCACGCTGGTCGACGCCACCGGGAACGTGGTGACCAGCTCCACCACCGACGAGGACGGCCACTACGCCTTCACCGACCTGGACGCCGGCGACTACACCGTCATCGCGAGCGGTTACCCGCCCGTGGCTACCGCCCTGACGGTGGACGGGCACGGCGTGGACGACCACGACGTCGAGCTGGGCCACCCGGAGGCGTAACCTCCGCACGCGCCCCGCCCTGGTACGGCCCCCGCGCCCGGGCGGGGGCCGTGCGCCCCACCGCGACCTGCGCGGACCTCGCCGTACGTCCGCGGCCGCACCCGCCCCGTACACAGCCGTGGCGGCCTGAAAAACTTGTGCGGCACCGGACGGAAGAAGGAGAGCTGATGTCAGGCGTACGCGCGCACATCCGGACCCGTGACGGCTGGCCGCTCCAGCACGCGGTGCTCACCGTGACCGACACCGCCGGCGCACAGGTGCTGCGGGCGGAGGCGGACGACGACGGCACCGTACGGGGCACGGAGGCGCTTCCGCCGGGGTCGTACACCGTCCTGGTCACCGCCGTCGGCTACGCGCCCGCCGCCTCCACCGCGCTCGTCCCCCGTTCCGGCCGCGCCGACCTCGGCACCCTCGTGCTGGAGCGGCAGGGCGGTACGGAACTGCCGCCGCCCGGACCCTGGACCATCGACCCGGCGCACTCACGCGTCGCGGCGACCGCGCAACACCTCGGGATCTCCAGCGTGCACGGCCGGTTCACGGAGCTGAGCGGCCGTATCGAGGTGGCCGAGGTGCCGGAGAAGTCCGGTGTCGAGGCCGTGATAAACGCCGCCAGCATCGACACGGGCAGCGAGATGCGGGACCGGCACATCCGCTCGGCGGACTTCCTGAACGTGGCCGAGCACCCGGAGATCACCTACCGCGCCGACGGCGTCGAGGCCGCCGGTCCGTCCCGCTGGACGGTGCACGGGCAGCTGTCGATGCACGGCGTCGTACGGGATGTGGACCTCGACCTGACCTGCCTCGGCACGGGGCCGGACCCGTGGGGCGGGCTGCGTACGGCGTTCCGGGCGACGGCCGAACTGCGCCGCCACGACTTCTCGATGAACTACAACCAGGTCGTCGCCGCAGGCATCGCCGCCATCGGCACCACCCTCAAGGTGGAGCTGGACATCCAGGCCGTACAGGGCGAGTCGCTGCCCGAGGAGGACGGGACACCGGTTCCGCCGCAGACGTAGCGCGTCCGCGTGCCCGCGTGCCCGCGTGCCCCCGAGGTCGGCGGAGCCGGGCTGGTGTGCCGCTACAGCCTGACTCCAGGTCCGCTCACGATCGGCAACAGGCCGGGCCGACAGGCTTCTTGTTGTCGGCAGGAGCCGGCACCGACCGGCGACCGTGAACCGGGGGAGAGCCCACTGCCGCGGTCGCAGCCACGAGGGGGGCACAGGCGCAGTGAACGTACGTCGTATGCGCATGCGCGGCACCCCGGGAAGGGGAACGATGTTCTCGACACGCAAGCGCAGAATTCAGGCGACCGTTGCCGCAGTCGGCATCACCGGTGGCCTCACCTTCGGCGGGGTCGCCACGGCCACCGCCACGGACACCACGGCCGCCGCGGGGGAGCGGACGTCGGCGGCGTGTGTGTGGGACGCGAGGAAGCCGGTGGCGTACAAGACGAAGAAGGGCAACGGCAAGATCAAGGCAAAGCTGTACGTCAAGGGCTGCGGCAAGAACCGCCCTTGGTTCGGGCAGCTGCAATCGCAGCGCGGACCTCTGTGGATCTGGAGGGGGGAACCGGAAGAGTGGAATGGAAACGAGGACCATTGGGCCAGGTTCGACTGCGCGGACGGTGAGACCTACAACTACCGCGCCATCATGAGGGACGCAGACAGCGGTCACGAGGACATCAGCCCTGTCGCGAGGCTCACTTGCCCCGGCGGCTGACGCCGTAACCCCGTCCGTCCGCGTCGTCCGCTGAGCGTAGCGGGCGACCGCGGAGGGGGACCGCAGACGGCCCCGCCGTGGCCACTCCGGCCGCGGCGCGGGCCGTCAGCGGTACGCGGCGAGCGCCTCCGCCACCTGCTCGACCCGCTTCGGGACGCCGAGCCGGCGCCAGACCGCCAGCGCCTCCTCGTACGCCCCGACCGCGGCGCGACGGTCGCCGCGGGCGTCGTGGACCTGGCCGAGGGTCAGCAGGGCCCGGCCCGTAATCCACGCGTTCCCGGTGCCCTTGGCCTGGGCCAGCGCTTCGTTCGCCATCTCTTCCGCGAGGTCGGGGCGGCCGAAGGCGACGGCGACTCCGGCGAGGTCGCCGCCCTGGTAGGCGGGGGCGGTGGTGTCGCCGAGCCCGTCGAGGATCGCGGCGCCTCTCTCCATGCACTCCTGTGCCTCGGCGAAGCGGTGCCGACGGCAGTGGATCAGCGCGACGTGCTTCAGCGCCCACACCTCCAACAGGTGGATACCGCCGGACCGGAAGGCGTCCCTCGCGCGTTCGAACAGCATCGGGTAGTCGTAGTCCGCCCCGGCCGCCCGGCCGGCCAGCGCCAGCCTGGAGGCGGCGAAACCCACGGCCACGTCGTCGCGTTCCCGGCCGTCGCGTTCGCCACCGTCGCCACGGGCCAGGAGCAGCAGTTCGGCGTGTCCGGGAGGGAGCGTTCCCGTGGGCTGCCGGCCGGAGTCCGGGGCGGGCTGCGGCGCGCCGCCGCGCTCCGCGACGCACCGGTACGCGGCGAACGCCTGCTTCGCGTAGGACAGTCCGCCGTCGTGGTCGTCGCGGTTGGCCTGCACGAGCATCAGCAGCCCCAGCATGGTGGCCCTGCCCTGCGCGTCGCCCGTCTCGTCCGCGGCGTGGAGGCCCCAGGTCAGCACGTCCGCCCAGTCGTCGTACCGGCCGCGCAGATCCAGGTACGTGGACAGGTGCTGGACAAGCGGCCAGACCACCTCCGGGCAGTCCGTACGGCCGGCCTGCCGCACCACCGCGAGCAGGGCGTCCCGTTCCCCGTCGAACCAGCCCATCGGGTCTGCGCGGGCCGCGGCCAGGGCTTCCTCCGACGGCCGCCACCTCGCTCCGGGCGCGGGGTCGAGGCCGTACCAGTGCGGCAGCCGCGCGTCGGCCGCCGCCGCGAGCGCGAGCCACCCGTGCCAGACCCTGCCGTGCGCGGCGCGACGGGCCTCGGGGGTGTCGGTGGCCCGGGACAGTTCACCGGCGACCGAGCGGACCAGGTCGTGCATCTGGTAGCGGGGGCCGCAGGGGCCGTGGTCGGCGGGCTCGACCAGATGCGCTTCCACGAGATCGTCGAGAAGCCTGTCGACGTGGCCCGCGTCCCGGTCGAGAGCCGCGACCGGCAACCACCCCGGGAACTCCGGCATGTCGAGCGAACCCAGCCTGCGGAACAGCAGTTGCTGGTCGGAGGTGAGGCCGGAGTAGCTCTCGGTGAGAGTGGTCCGTACGCCCCGGTCCCCGAGCTCCAGCCAGTCGAGCCGGTTGCCGGTGTCGCCGATGCGCCGCGCGAGATCGGCGGCCGTCCAGTTCGTACGGGCGGCGAGCCGCGCGCCCGCGAGCTGGATGGCCAGCGGCAGGCCGCCGCACGCGCGGACGATGTCGGCCGCCGCGGTGGCGTACCCCTCGACGCGGGCCTCTCCGGCCACCTGCCGGAACAGCCGTGTCCCGGCGTCGTCGGGGAGCACGCGGAGGGCGATCGGGTGCAGTCCCTCGATCCCGGTGAGCCGTCTGCGGCTGGTCACCAGGAGCCCGCTGCCGGTGCGGCCGGGCAGCAGCGGCCGCAGCCGCGCCTCGTCCACGACGTCGTCGAGCACGATCAGCACCCGGCGGGCGGAGAGCAGCTCCCTGAACAGCGCGGCACGCTCTTCCAGTTCACCCGGTACGCCGGTGCCGGGGACGCCGAGTGCCTGGAGGAACCGGGCCAGCACGGCCGCGCTCGACCGGGCGTCGAACCCGCTCCCGCCGAGCCGCGCGTAGAGCTGCCCGTCCGGGAACGCTCCGGCCAACCGGTGGGCGAGATACACGGCGAACGCGGTCTTGCCGACACCGCCGGGCCCGGTGACGGCCACCATGGCCGGCTCTCCGGAAGGCGCCGCCCCGCGCAGCCTGTCGGCCACCTGCGTGAGCACGTCCGTACGGCCGACCAGTTCGCCGGGGGCCAGCGGCAGCTGCCGGGGCGCCGGGGACGCCGGGGACGCCGGGGAGGGGGGGGGGGGGGGGGGGGGGGGGGGGGGGGGGGGGGGGGGGGGGGGGGGGGGGGGGGGGGGGGGGGGGGGGGGCGGGGGGGGGGGCGGGCGGTGGGTCGCGGGCTGCGGGAGCGCCCTGGGGGGGATCGGCGGGTGGGGGGGCGGGGGGGGGCGGGGGGGGGCGCGGAGGGGGGTGGGCGGGGGGGGGGGGCGGAGCAGGGGCGGCGTGGGCGGGGTGGGGCGCGCGCGGCGGGGGGTGGGCGGGGCCTGGCGCAGGTCCTCCTCCGCCACCTCCGCCGCGCAGCAGCCTCATCGTCCGGTAGAGGATGACGCCCCGCAGCAGGCCGCCGACTGGGGAGCGTCCGTGACCGACCCGGGTGGAGCTCAGGATCCAGAACGGGATCCTGACCAGGATGTACATGAGCGCCAGCGCCAGGATGAGGTTCACCAGTCCGTCGGAACTCGTCGCGAACCAGGAGGTGTTGTCCGGGTCGAGCAGGACCCGGACGCCGACGACCAGCGCCAGGGACTGGCCGATCTGAATGGCGAGCACGCCGCCGAAGGTGCGCCACCACCAGCGGGCGACGCCGTCGGTCTGCGGCAGGGCGTGGCACATCAGGGCAAGGGGTGCCCCGACGATCAGGATGACGGTGAGAGCGACCCGTACGACGTATGTGACCAGCAAAGCGACGATCGATCCGGCCAGGACGATGCCCAGGATGATCAGGAAGATGCTGCCGCTCTCGTCCAGCGGGTTCAGGATGAAGTCGCGCAGCGCCTCACCCGCGGTGCCCTCGTCGACGCCGTCGCCCATGACCGCGTGGGAGAGCGCGTTGGCGAGGCTGACCGCCTTCCCTGCCAGGAGCAGGGAGAGAGCGGAGGCGAGGAAGCCGAGCGGGATGCGGGGGGCGATCTCTTTTACGGAGTGCCGCCGTTGGATGCTCTCGTGGCTCATCAGGACCAGGCCCGCGATCATGATCAGGATCGAGTAGCTGGCGACGACGATGTGCCAGGAGTTGGTCCACAGCTCGCCGATCCGCGGCAGCTGCTGGGGGGTCGGGGTGGTCAGCAGCGTGTTGCCCAGCAGATCCAGCAGCGGGTTGAGGGCGGCCATGACGATGCCCTTGAAAAAGGCGGTGATGGCGCCGTTGATGGCGTCCTCGATCCGGCCGGTGACGCCGCCGCCCCCGTCGTCGAGATGATCTTCCAGCTTGGGCGGGTCCCCGGACGGTGCGGGTGAGGACGGGGCATCGGATTCCGGATTGCAGTCGGAGCCGCTGCAAGGGGACGGCGTGGGCTCGGGCTGCGTGGGGCTGGGTGCGGGCGCGGTCGGCGCCGGTGGAGCTTCCGGAGGGTCCGGAGCGGGCTCCGCACGGGCGGAGACCACGCCCGCTGTCAGGACGAGCACCACCACGGCGCACAGCACCCAGCCCAGCCGGTGCCAACGCACAGGTCGCCGGTGTGCCGGCCCGCGCGGTGGAGCGGAGGACGGTCGGTGCCGGGGGCGGGCCCCGGCCCGGCTGGAGGCGTCCGGGCCGGGGCGGTCACAGGAGGGCAAGCGCGGGGCGGGTGCCATCAGTTGGCCCCCACGATGCCCTTGAGGATCCCCACCACCAGCGGGGCGAGCGCGGCCAGCCCGTAGCCGAACCCGGCCGAACGGAACGCGGTCTTGGCCTTCTCGACCTCACCGGGGTCGCCCGCGGCCAGGAGGTAGCGCACGCCGCCGACGGTCAGCATCACCGTCGCCAGCCCCGCCAGGATCCCCATGATCCACTTGCGGATGTTGTTCAGGACCGTGTCGACGTCCTTGGCCAACGCCAGCACCTGCCCCGGGTCCGCGTGCGCCGCCGGCGCGACCAGCACCGGTACCAGCACAGCCACGGTCACCAGGAACAGGCACCGGCCCGGCCAGCGGCGGCATCGCCGTACGGCCGGAGGCCAGTGCCCGCTCGTCGTAGTGCTGTGCTTCGAGCGGCAGACGCCGGGAAGGGGTGGGGTCAGGCGCATCGGGGCACCTCCGAAGACGACGGGTCCAGTGCGGGCGGTGGAGACCCCCCGCACCTCAAAAGGCCGGATTTCGAGCCCGTTTTGGACACGCGGACCGAAGGTTTTTCCGCCGTGTCTCCCCGACCGCCCCCGCCCACGGCGGTGACTGAGCGTGAAGGGGCTGGAGTCTGAGGGCTGGCGTCGGGTGAGGAGTTGACGGTCACGCTGTAGGCGACCGGGTCGCCGGGGTCGGTGTCACGGACCCGCTCACGCACGAAGTCGATCAGTCGGTGCTCGGCCCGCTTGCGGGCCTTGTAGGCGGCCTCGGCCGACATCTGGTGCGCGGCGGCCCAGTCGGCGAGGGAGTCCTCGTCCAGACGAGTCGACCCGATCAGGTCGGCCTCGGTCCGGGTCAGGACCCCCAGACGGACCGCGCGGGCCAGGACGAGGTCGGGGTGACCCCACGGCGGTTTCGGCGGGGTGGAGCGGAAGCTGTCGGGAGCGATCGGGGGTGGGGCGTCCAGTGCCTCGGCCAGCGCCGCGCCCCCGGACCGGTAGGCCGCCCACCGCAGCCGAACCAGCACCCGCGGGCGCCGCAGATCGATGTCGGCCAGCGCCGTGAGGAAGCCGGAGAGCACCTCGGCATGCGCATCGAAGGCGTCGCCGGGATACCGGGCGGCCAGGCGACGGGCGATGCCGGCCAGGGCGGGCAGCGCCATCCCGGTGCACGCCAGCGTCCACGTGGCGCCCTCAGTCCGCGAGCGCTGCACCAGGTGGGCCCAGACCGCGTCACGCGTATGACGCGGGAAGCGGCGCCGCAGCATCCGGTCCCGCAACTCATCCAGCGGCACTGGGCGGTTGGGTAGCCCGGAGAAAGCCCGGCCATCAACGGACAACGGCTCCGGGCCGGTCACCAGATAGGTGAAGCACTGCCGGGCGGTATCCAACGGCAACAACACTCGGCTGCCGGGGTAACTGGCGTGGTCGCGGCCAGACATGGTGACTCCTTCACTCGGTGAGGAAAAGCGGAGCCTCAAGGAAGGCAGGCCACCGACAAGAAACCGCCAAGAAATCAACAAGGTGAACTTCTTGGCGTGCCGCGGCAGTTACTAAGGAACGCTTAAATCCGCATTGTTGCCGCGGGTGTGGCGGCCCTGGGACGCGGAGCACACACGGCCACCAGGCAGGTGCCTTAATTGCTTCTGACCTGCGTCTTTAGGGGTGCTGTAGGCAGTTCTTAAGCGGGCTGTAGGCGATCCTTAGCAGTCCGCTGACAGCGGCACGGTCACACGGGGAACGTATCGGCCGCACATGCACACCGGGAGAGAAGAAAAGGCATCAAGGAATTCTCGGAGTACACCGCTGCGAGGGCACACGGAAAGCAACCGTCGTGGACAGATCCGGAAGGTGTGAGGTGTTCCCGCCGGGGCTTCCGGAAGGTCTGCCGATGTGAAGCCCCAGCTCAGTTCCCCTCGACGCCGCGCCCGCAGCAGTGCCGGGAAGAAGTCGGGGTCGGCGTGTCCAAAACGGCCCCAGAATCCGGTCTTTTCTGGTGTCCGGGCACCACGGCACCAGAGAGGTTCACATGATCCACAAACCGGCGGACAGCGCAGGCGGCACACCACAGTTCCCGGGCCCGCCCGATACCGGAGGCAGTACCAGCGGCGCGCGGAACACCAACACCGCGTGCGGGCGCCGCGGCTCGGTGTGGCCCGCCGCGCCGGAAGCAGACCACCCGGAGGCGGAGACGCTTCCCGGATGGCTGCTGGGCGCCATCGTCAAAATCGTCGCCCTCTACACGCAGCCAGGGCAGCGGGTCCTGCTGCTCGCCCCGCCCCACGGGGGCGCGAGGGGCACCACCGAGCGGGAGTTCGCCTCCTGCTGCGCCGAGTCGGGGTCTGGTCTGCTGACCGGACTGACCGAGGCGGCGCAGTCGGCCGCCAGCCTTGGCCGCACCCTCCATGTGCGGGCCGCCCACCCCGCCGGAGCAACACTCGGCGCCGGGACCGACGTACCGAAGGGGCCGCAGTCCGTCCCCCGACTCGCACCGACCCCGGCCTACCCGACACCGACTCCCACCGACCCGCCACACCCGACCGGGCCGACGGGCGCCGCCGGACCGGGTCCGGACCGGTTCGACGCAGTGATCACCTTCGTCTCCCCGCGCGCCACCGACTGGGTGGCCACCACTGCATGGAGCGCCCTGCTGTCCCCGTCCGGAACCCTCTCCTTCATCACACACAGTGACCGAGAGCAGGGGCGGCTGATCGACCCCAGCGGCGTCCTGACCGACACCGCCCACCGTGCGGGGCTCAGCGTCCTGGATCGCGTGGTCCTCCTGGAGGTCCCCATCCGCCGCAGCGCCCTGGCCACTTCGGATCTTCCGGCGGCGGCAGGTTCGCCGCCCGCGCAGGCGGATACCGCTGGGCCGCCCCACACCCGCATTCACCACGACCTGCTGCTGTTCACCCGCAGCACGCGCGAGGCCACCGTCACCACGCCCGAGGAGGAAGGCCGTTGACGTCCCGACACCCGTCCCCGCCGGTCTCGGTCTGGGTCACCGGACAACACGAGGGCCGCACCCAGCTCGCCCAGGGCCCCTACGTCGCGGAGACCGTACGCGATGGCGCACGGATTCCACCGGCCATCGCCGCCCACGCCATCACCGCATACACCCGCCCCGGCCACAGGGTGCTCGATCCCGCGTGCGGGGCTGGCACCGTCCTGGTCGAAGCCCTGCGGGCGGGGCGCGACGCCATCGGCCTCACCCGGCACCGGTGGTGGCCCATCGCCCGCGCCAACGTCACCGCCGCCAAACGCCACGACGCCGCACCGGACGGCATGGTCCTCGACACCCCGACCGACGCCGCCGTAGGGCAACTCACCGGCTACCTCGGCCACATCGACCTGATCCTCACCACCTGGCCCCGCCCCCATCCGTACGCCGCCGCCCAAGATCGCGCCGAGGCGCGCGCCCCGCGCGCGGCCACCGAACCTCTGCGTGCCCTGCTGGACCCCTACCGGGAGCTGCTGCGCCCCGGCGGTCACGTCGTTCTCGTCGTTCCGCGTCGTAGCCGGGGACGGCTGCTCGCTCCGCCGGGAGACCTCGCGGCCAGCGGGCGCGCAGCCGGCCTGGTACCGGTGGAGCGGTGCGTCGCTCTGACCGCGGAACTGCGCGGCTCCCGGCTGGTGGTGCGCTCCTCGCTGGCCCAGCGCCGCGCCGCCGCACGCCACGAGCGCGCCACGAGGCAGCCGGTCATGCTCCCCGCGCACCACGAAGTACTCGTCTTCCAGGCCCCGCCACCAGCTGCCGTAGCAGCGGCCGTGCGCCGCCCGGCCACCGGCGCCAGCCTGTCCGATCACCGTGCCCGCGCTGAGCTCCTCAGCGGGAGGGCAGCATGAGGCGCCGTCCGTACTCCGCCCACCCCGGCGTCACCCTCTACACCGGCGACGCGATCGAGATGCTGCGCGAACTCCCCGAGAACGGCGCCGATTGCGTGGTCACCTCGCCCCCGTACTGGGGCCTGCGCGACTACGGCACCGGCACCTGGACCGGCGGCGACTCCGCCTGCGCCCACTCCACCGGACGCGGCACCAACACCACGCAGACCAAGCACCCCAACGCCCCCTATCCGGCCTCGGCCGCGCACCGCGGCGACCATCCCCGCACCTGCCTGCGCTGCGGCGCGGTCCGCGAAGACCGGCAATACGGCCTGGAGCCAACACCGGAGGAGTACATCGACAGGCTGCGGCAGGTGTTCGCCGAACTGCGCCGCGTACTGAGCGCCACCGGCACGGTGTGGCTCAACCTCGGCGACTCCTACAGCGCCACACCACCCGGCCGCACCGAGAACCCGATGGGCAAGAGCACCCTGAACAGCCCGATGGACGGCGGGCTGCTGCGCGAGTCCGTCCGCAGCGCCGGGGTCGACCGCACCCGCACGCTTCCCCGGAAGAACCTCCTGGGCATGCCCTGGAGAACGGTGTTCGCCCTGCAGGCGGACGGCTGGATCCTGCGCAACGCCATCGTCTGGCACAAGCCCAACGCCATGCCCGAATCTGTCCAGGACCGGCTCTCCAACCGGTACGAGATGCTGTTTCTGCTGGTGCAGCAGCAGCGCTACTACTTCGACCTGGACGCCATCCGTGAACCCCTGGCCCGCCCGGAAGCCCTGACCGAGGGCATGGTGATCGGCGGGGCGAACAAAGGCCGCCACGGAGGTATCGACGCCACCTCCCGCCGCCGGGGCAACAGCCGCTACGGCCAAGGCAAGTACACCGACACCGACACCGCCGCCTTCCCCGCACGCCCGCCCGGAGCCGCCATGCGACCCACCGGACGGCAGCACAACAGCGCCCACCCGCGCGGCAAGAACCCCGGCGACGTCTGGTCGATCGCCACCCGGCCGCTGCGGGCCGCGCACTTCGCCGCCTTCCCCCTCGACCTGCCACTGCGCTGCATCGCCGCCGGATGCCCACCGGCCGGCACCGTCCTGGACCCCTTCAGCGGCGCAGCCACCACCGGCCTTGCCGCACAGCAACTGGAGCGGCCCTACCTCGGCATCGACGTGAACCCCGCCTTCCACGACATCGCCCTGGACCGCCTCGGACTCCCACAACCCGACACCCCCGACTCCCCGCACCGGCAGGCGGCATGAACACCCGACAACCCTCCCCGAAAGGACGCGACCTCGGCACGGCACACCGCGGCGCGGCACCTCCCGCGGCTCACCCGTGCGACGGTGTCACGCTGTTGACCGGCGACGCCGTCGAAATCCTCGCGACCCTGCCGACCGCCTCGGCGGACTGCGTCGTCACCTCCCCGCCCTACTGGCGGCTGCGGGACTACGACACCGGCACCTGGAGCGGCGGCGGCAACCCGCACTGCCCGCATCCCGCAACCGAAGACGAGCCCCCGGACAGGGTGAACACCACCCAGCAGTGCTCGCGTTGCGGCGCACGGTGGACCGATCGCCAGTACGGCCAGGAACCTTCTCCCGACGCCTACGTCGACCACCTGCGGCAGGTGTTCGCCGAACTCGCGCGCGTGCTGACCGATACTGGCACTGCGTGGCTCAACCTGGGCGACAGCTACGCCGCCAACAGCGACGGCTACCACTGCACACGCCCCGGCCAATATCGCCAGCCCCGCTTCCGGCCCGCCTCCGGCCTGCCGCACAAGAATCTCCTCGGCATGCCCTGGAGAACGGTCTTCGCCATGCAGAACGACGGCTGGATCCTGCGCAACGCCATCATCTGGCACAAGCCCAACGCCGCACCCTTCCCCACCACCGACCGGCTCACGTGCCGCTACGAACTGCTGTTTCTCCTGGTGAAACAGCCCCACTACTACTTCAACCTCGACCCGATCCGGCAGCCCTACACCGGTGACCGCTCTCTGGCCCGCCGTGCGCACCGTTCCGGCAACAAACTGAACACCGCCCGCGGCACCTGGCCCCAGCCCTGTGACACCGCCCGCGGCGCGACGCCCCGCGGGCGCAACCCCGGAGACCTCTGGAGCATCCCGGTCACCCCCCAGCGCCGAGCTCCGCACCCCGCCGCCTTCCCTCTCGACCTGCCGCTGCGCTGCATCGCCGCCGGGTGCCCACCGGCCGGTACCGTTCTGGACCCCTTCAGCGGCACCGGCACCACCGCCCTGGCCGCCCGCCAACTCGGCCGCACCTACATCGGAATCGACCTCAACCTCACCTACCAGCACCTCGCCGATCAGCAGTTGGCACGCCAACGCCGAGTGAAAGCCGACGAGGACAGCAGCCTGAGGCAGGAGGGGATATGAACAACAAGAGTTCCTCGCTCACCCGGCCGAAAGAGCCGACACCACCACGCCGCCCTCGTCAGAACGCCACGGCAGTCCCGCAGGGCTTGATGGTGGTGCCGGTCACCTTCCGGCTGGCATGCGCGATCATCGCCGAGCATCACCGGCACCACCAGCCACCGCAGGGAATGAAGTTCGCTCTCGGCGTGGCCGCACACCAGGCCCTCGTCGGGGTCGCCGTGGTCGGACGACCCGTCGCACGGCATCTCGATGACGGCCGCACCGCGGAGGTGTCCCGCACCTGCACCGATGGGACGCTCAACGCAAACTCCACCCTGTACGCAGCCGCTTGGCGAACAGCCCGCGCCATGGGATACCACCGGCTGCTCACCTACACCGAGCACGGCGAACACGGCGCCAGCCTGCGCGCCGCAGGCTGGCGCCCCATCACCACGAGTGCGGCACACCACGGGTGGGACCGGCCCAGCCGCCGCAGACCATCACAGGCCCGCCCCGTTCGCCGCACCCGGTGGGAGATCGCTCGCACCCCAGGCGGCGCGCACCCTCTGCCGCGCGCCTGCGACCACCGAGCCTGATGTGCCGACCACGGGCACGCACCAGGGCCTTCGCCCGAGCCGTCCAGCCCGACTTGGGGGCCTCCATTCCCGCCCGGCCGGCGTTACACTCGCAGGCCCGCGACGGGGCCTGACCAGCTGTTTCACTCCCTGGCCCTGTCCAGGTCGGCTCTCGCGTCCCTCGCCACACCTGATGACGGCAGCGGTGTCCGGCACCGTGACGAGGAACGAGGCCCAGGCCCACCCACCTATGGCGACGCCAGCGGCAACACGTTCAGGCCGATGAGCGTACGGCCGTCGCACCTGGTGATGAAGCACAGCGAATCGAGAAGGACGAGAAGAAGGAGTAGATGATGGGGAACGACACCCCCAACCGCTCGCTCTCATCTGTATCGTCGGCGTCTTCGGCGGTGCGGAGCATGACGGTCCAGGAACTGCTCGAGCTGCCCGTGAGCTTCCCGCTCGACACAGCGAATAGGGCGCTCGCGCTCCGCCGTTCCACCGGATACGCCCTCGCCCGGCGCGGTGAGTATCCAGTACGGGTGCTACGCGTCGGCAGCACGTACCGGGTGAGCCGCAGCGAACTCCTGAGCTACCTCGGCATCGACCCCGGAACACAGTCTTCGTCCCCCGGGCCCGCCACTCGCGCCGCCTGATCCACACATCGAGAGCGCGCACCTCTGCGCGCCTTCCCCGCCCTCGACAGGGCAGTGAGGAGGAAGATCCATGAAGGGCTCGACCTACCGGCGGTGCCACTGCCGGGACCCGGAAACGGGAAAGCCCTGGGGAGCCAGGTGCCCGAAGCGGCGGCAACGCAAGCACGGCACGTACTCGATACGCCAGGAACTCCCTGCTCGCGAGGACGGCACCCGCCGCTCCTTCACGCGTGGCGGATACGACACCGCGACCAAGGCTCAGGCCGATCTGGACCACGTGCGCAGTCTGCTCGCGCTCCCGGAGGAGGATGGCGGCGAAGGACTCTGCAAGATCGGGGATCTGCTGGAGAAGACCGCAGAAGAGAAGGCGCCCCTCCCCGACATCGACGTGACGCGCCGTCGACTCATCGCGGGCCAGTCCTTCACGTCCCGGGTGACCGTGGGCGAGTGGCTGGATACCTGGCTCGCATCGAAGAAGAAGATCCGCAGGACGACGCGGAACGGCTACGCGTCGCATATCCGCGTCCACCTCAAACCGAACCTGGGTACCATCCGGCTGGACCGGCTCAGCCTTCGCCAGCTGATCCAGATGTTCGACGCCATCGCGGACGAGAACGAGGTGATCGCGGCAGAGAATCAAGCACGCCGGGAACAGACCGCACGCGCCACCTGGGGAAAACGAAGCAGGCCACCGGAGGAGGAGCGGGCGCGGCTGGACAAGGAGCGCGCCGAGCTCGCCGAGATGAAGCCGTTCCGGAAGCCCACCGGCCCGGCCACCTGTCACGGAATCCGGCGCACGCTGCGGGCCGCGCTGAACGCGGCTATCACCCAGCAGCTGATCACCTTCAACCCGGCCGCACACGTCGAGCTGGCTTCCGGGCAGCGGCCCAAGCCGGTGCTGTGGACCGATGCGCGGGTGAAGCGGTGGCGCGAGACCGGGGAGATCCCCTCGGGGGTGATGGTGTGGACCCCGCAGCAGTTCGGTACCTTCCTCGACGAGGCCGAAGGCGACCGCCTGTACTCGCTGTTCCACCTGATCGGTTTCCGGGGCCTGCGGCGCGGCGAGGCGGTCGGGCAGGAGTGGACCGACCTCGACCTCGATGCCGCTCTACTCACCCCGGCGAAGACGATCGTGGTCGACCAGTGGGAACCGTACGAGTCGGAGCCGAAGACGGACGGCAGCGCGGCTACCATCGGGCTCGACAGCCTCACCGTCGCCGTGCTGCGCGCACACCGCGAGCGGCAGAACCAGGAGCGGCTGCAGTGGGGAGACGCGTGGCAGGACACCGGGAAGGTGTTCACCCGGGAGGACGGGAGCTGGCTGCACCCGGAGATAGTTTCCGACGCTTTCCGCCGCATCCTCGCCCGCACCGACCTTCCACCGATCAGCCTGCGGGACCTGCGGCACGTCTCCGCGACTCTCCAGCACGCCGGAGGAGGCGATCTGCACACGATCAAGGAGGTGCTGCGGCACTCCACGATCACGCTGACCTCTGACACCTACACCAGTCTGCTGCCCGAGGTCGACCACGAGGTCGCCGAGAAGGCCGCCCGCCTCGTGCCCCGGGCACGGCGCGCAGCAGCCGATCGCACATCCGCTCCCGCCTCGCTCCCGCCAGCAGCTGACAAGGCGCGGGCAACGGCTCCGCCACGGGCGATGAAGCCAGGACACAAGGCCGAAAATACAGGTCAGAGCGCTTCCTCGGCGGAGGCTCAGGGTGGGGCGGGTGGGACTCGAACCCACGGCCGACGGATTATGAGTCCGCTGCTCTAACCGGCTGAGCTACCGCCCCGTAACGGCGCGCCGCGCACAGGTGTGCGCGCCGTCTGCCGCAGCATAGCTGCTCATACGATCTCCCGCCCGTGCCGGGGGGACACCGCCACCGGCGTTGACGTCCGTGGTGGGCGGAACGGTGGCCACCTGGGCGTTTCGTTCCCCGTGCGGCCGGGGCGCGGTGCCGGTGCCGGGCCCCCGGTGCCGACCCGTGGGGCGGGCAGGGGCGGGTGGCCCGGATGGGGCGGCGGCAAGAGAAAAGGGCCCCTTGGGGCCCTTTGCGTGGTGCTCCCCCGACTGGATTCGAACCAGTAACCTGCCGGTTAACAGCCGGCTGCTCTGCCGATTGAGCTACAGGGGACCGCTTGGACTCGCCGGTCCCGGACTCCGGGGGGCGTTCCCTCGCTGCGGGCAATACATTAGCGCATGCCAGGGGGTGCGCCGAAATCGGTATCCGTGCCCGCCCCCGTGATCAGGCCGCGGGCAACCGGGGGCCAGGGAACCATCAGCAAGAGAAAGGGTGTGCCATGCATCGCCTCACGTTCATCGCCGGGCTGGCCATCGGGTACGTGCTCGGCACGCGCTCCGGCAGGGAGCGCTATGAGCAGATGCGGGAGAGCGCACAGCAGTTCGCGCAGAACCCCGCTGTCCGCAACGCCGCCGAGTCCGCCGCGCACAACGGCCGCGACATGGCCACGAAGGCGTTCGACTCCGTCAACGAGAAGGTCGGGCACCGGCTGCCCGACTCCGTGACGGAGAAGGTGCAGGCGCTCCGCGACCGCCGTACGCCCGTGGACGACGATTGGGGTACGAGCGCGACGTAACGCGACGTAAGAGGCGGGGAGCCGCCGGCGGTACCGAGGGGACGGGGGAGGTTCAGGGAAGGGGTGGCTGTGCCCGCGGCGGGTCGAACAGGGGGGCCAGGAGATCGCCGTGCCGGCGCAGCCGCTCCGGCATGTCGCCCGCGAGGAACACCAGGTCGTCGGCGGTTTCCGCGGCCTCCAGCTCGCCCCACGTGACGGGCGCGGAGACGGTCGGCGCGGACCTCGCGCGCAGGGTGTACGGGGTGGCCGTGGTCTTGGCCCACGAGTTCTGCGAGTGGTCGACGAACACCTTCCCGGCCCGCAGTGACCTGGTCATGCGGTGCAGCGCGAGGTCGGGCAGCGCGGCCTCCGCCTCGCGTGCGAGCTGCTTCGCGTACGCGGACACCTCGGAGGAGTCCGCGGGCCGCAGCCCGGCGAGCAGGTGCAGTCCCTTGGCGCCGGAGGTCTTGGGCAGGGCGGTCAGCCCGTCCGCGGCGAGCCGATCGCGGAGCCAGACGGCGACCTCGCGGCACTCGAGGATGCCGGTGCCCTCGCCCGGGTCGAGGTCGAAGACGATACGGTCCGCCTGCCGCTCGGCCTCGGCACGCCACTGCGGGGTGTGCAGCTCCAGGGCGGCGAGGTTGGCCGCCCACACCAGCGAGGCCAGGTCCTGGAGCAGGATCTGCTCGCCGGTACGGTCGCCGCTGCGGGTGACCTCGCAGCGGGTCACCCAGTCGGGGGTGCCCGGCGGCACGTGCTTCGCGAAGAACTTCTCCGCGTCCACGCCGTCCGGGCAGCGCAGGAACGAGACGGGGCGGCCGTGCAGGTGGGGGAGGACGGCGTCGGCGACGGACGCGTAGTAGTGGACGCACTCGCCCTTGGTGAAGCCGCTGGCCGGATAGAGCACCTTGTCGAGGTTGCTGAGCGCCACTCGGTGGCCTTCGATGTCCGCTATGGGCATATTCTGAGAGTCCCATAGAAGGGGCAGAAGATGCGTTCCATCTGGAAAGGGTCCATATCGTTCGGGCTGGTCTCCATCCCGATCAAGGTGATTTCGGCCACTGAGAGTCACAGTGTGTCGTTCCGGCAGGTGCACACCGCCGACGGCGGGCGGATCCGGTACCGCAAGGTGTGCGAGCTCGACGGGCAGGAAGTGTCCAACGAGGAGATCGGCAAGGCGTACGAGACCGCCGACGGTACGAACGTCCAGCTCACGGACGACGAGCTGGCCTCGCTGCCGCTGCCGACGGCGAAGACCGTGGAGATCCTGGCGTTCGTGCCGGCCGAGGAGATCGACCCCATCCAGCTGGACCGTTCGTACTACCTGGCGGGGGACGGCAAGAGCGCGAGCAAGCCGTACGTGCTGCTCAGGGACGCGCTGAGCCGGTCGGGCAAGGTCGCGATCGCCAAGCTCGCGCTGCGCGGCCGGGAGAGCCTGGCGATGCTCCGGGTCTACGAGGACACGCTGACGCTGCACATGATGCTGTGGCCGGACGAGATCCGGCCCGCGGAGGGGATGGCGCCGACGGAGAGCGTCGCCGTACGGGACGCGGAACTGGATCTGGCGGACACCCTCATGGAGACGCTGGGTGAGCTGGACATGGCGGACCTGCACGACGAGTACCGCGAGGCGGTCGAGGAGCTGGTCGCGGCGAAGGAGGAGGGCGTCGTTCCGGCGGAGGGCGAGCGGGCTCCGGCCAGGCCGGCGGGCACGGTCGTGGACCTGATGGCGGTGCTGGAGAACTCCGTGCAGGCGGCGCGGGAGTCGCGCGGCGAGGACGCCGGCGCCACGGTGCACGAGCTGCGGCAGCAGGGCGGGGCGGGCGGCGCGAAGAAGACCGCCGCGAAGAAGAAGGCGGCGTCCGGCGGCGCGCGGAAGGCGTCCGAGTCCGCGAGCCGGTCGAAGAAGACGGCCGCGGCGAAGAAGTCCACCGCGGGGAAGAAGACCGCCGCCAAGAAGACGACAGCGGCCAAGAAGACCGCGTCGGCCAAGTCGGCGTCGAAGACGGCCGGTTCGAAGACCGCGAAGAAGACCGCCGCCAAACGGACGCCCCGCAAGTCCGCCTGACGCGGCCGGCCGCCTCCCGCCGCGGTACGGCCGTACTCCCGCGGTCGTACCGGCCGCGGCACCCGGCTGACACACGGAGTACGTGCCGGGCCTTCTCCCGAGTGATGCGCGTACGGGCCGTACGGCGGAGCCTGGTGCGAACATCCCCGGCACGTCGAGGAGGGCACGGGATGGACGAGGAACTCAGGGAGTTCGGGCGGCGCTGGGCGGAGGCGGAGCGCCGCGGGGACGCCGCCGCGCTGGACCGTCTGCTCACCGAGGACTTCCACGGTGTCGGCCCGCGCGGCTTCGTCATCGGCCGGGACGAGTGGCTGGAGCGGTACTCCGACGACTGGCTGATCCACGACTCGTTCGACTGGCGGCCGGTGCAGGTGCGCCGGTACGGGGACGCGGCGGTCGCGAACGGGGTGCAGAGCCAGCAGAGCACGTACGACGGCCGCGACGTCGACGGGCACTTCCGCGTGACGCAGCTGCTGGTGCACGACGCGTACGGGTGGCGGCTCGCCTGCATCCATCTCAGTCCGATCGCGGAGCCGCCGCGCGTGGATCAGCCGGAGCACGCCTGAGAGGGCGCGCACGTCCGCTGCGGGGCAACGGGCGGGCGGTGGCGGGGACTTGCCGCGTACTTCGGGTCAAGAAAGCGTAAATTTCCGGGAATTGGTCCAGTCCTTTAACGGGTGCGGAACCAGGAGCGGCGGTCCCGTACGCGTGTATTGGTACGGTCCAAGTCCCCGGTGCGTGCGTTGACACGTGCGCGAACTGCGGTTGCCTTGGAGGTCCATACCGCTGCGCAGCGCGTCCGGCGCCCCGAGCGACAGGACACGTTCACGCCACCGCCGGCCTCCCACGCGGGCACGGCGGTCACGCGGACGCGGACCGGCCGAGGGGCTACCCGATGACGGTCACCCCGGCACGGGCGGACGGCCCTCACCTCTACCCCCAAGGAGAGCCGTGTCCATACGCAGATCCCGCAGAGCCGCAGTCAGACCCGGGCGCAGACCCGCGTCCACACCCGCGTCCGCACCCCGGCCGCGTTCCCGCCGCAGGCTGGTCGCCGTGGTCGGCGTCCTCGTACTGGCGCTGGCCGGTCTCACCGGACTGGCCGCCCCCGCGCCCGCCGCCCCCGCCCCAGCGGCCCCCGCGCAGGCAGCGGGCCCGCTCACCGCCGAGTTCAGCAGCTCCGGCAGCGGCTCGTCCTGGACGGGCAAGTTCGTGGTCCGGAACAACTCCGCTGCCGCGGTGGACGGCTGGTCGCTGGAGTTCGACCTGCCCGACGGCGTGACCGTCAGCGGCCACACCCACGGCACCGCGACCGTCAGCGGTTCGCATGTCACCGTGGCGCCCGCGCACTACAACTCGCGCGTGCCCGCGAACGGTTCCACCGAGCCGTACAGCTACACCTTCCAGGCGTCCGGCCCGCTCGCCGAACCGTCGGGCTGCCTCGTCAACGGCGACAAGTGCGACGGCACCCCCGCCGTACCGCCCGAGGCGCCCACGGGAGTCGCCGTCGCCGACACCACGGCGCGCACCGTCAGCCTGAAGTGGACGGCGGCCGCCAAGGGCGACTTCCCGGTGGCGTCGTACGAGGTGCTGCGCGGCGACACGGTGGTGGCCGCGAGCGCGACCACCGAGGCGACCGTACGGGAGCTGGAGCCGGCGACGCGCTACGAGTTCGCCGTACGCGCCAAGGACACCCGCGGCAACACCGGCGAACCAAGCGCCCCCGTCGCCGCCACCACCGTCGACCCGGCCACCGACCCTGAACCGCCGACGGCACCGCGCAACCTGCGGGCAGGCGACGTCACCTCCAGCACCGTCGAGCTCAGCTGGGACGCGGCCACCGACAACCAGCGCGTCGCCGCGTACGACGTGTACCGCGGCCAGACGCTGGCCGACACCGTGCCCGCCGACGCCCGTACGAGCACGCTGACGGGGCTGTCGCCCGCGACCGAGTACCGGTTCACCGTCAAGGCGCGGGACGCCGCCGACAACGCCTCTCCGGCGAGCGACACGCTCACGGTCACCACAGACGAGGCCGTCGGCGACGGCGGCCACGCCGAGGTCGGCTACTTCGTGCAGTGGGGCATCTACGGCCGCCAGTACTTCGTCAGGAACCTCGACACCTCCGGCGCCGCGGCGAAGCTCGACGTGATCAACTACGCGTTCGGCAACATCCATCCCACGGACCTCACCTGCCTCAACGGCGTCACCAAGGGCACCTCGCCCGACCCCCAGGACCCCAACCAGGGCGATGGCGCGGGCGACGCCGAGGCGGACTACGGGCGCGCCTTCTCCGCCGCCCAGTCCGTCGACGGCGTGGCCGACGACGGCTGGGGCAAGCTCCGCGGCAACTTCAACCAGCTGAAGAAGCTCAAGGCCAAGCACCCGCATCTGAAGATCGTCATCTCGCCGGGCGGTTGGACGTACTCCAAGTACTTCTCGGACGCCGCCAAGACGGACGCCTCGCGGAAGAAGTTCGTGAAGTCCTGCATCGACATGTACCTCAAGGGCGACCTGCCCGAGTACAACGGCGCGGGCGGCAAGGGCGTGGCCGCCGGGATCTTCGACGGCATCGACCTCGACTGGGAGTGGCCCGGCTCGCCCGACGGCCACCCCGGCAACCACTGGAGCCCGGAGGACAAGGCGAACAACACCGCATTGATCGCCGAGTTCCGCGAGCAGCTCGACGCGCTCGGCGGCGACCACAAGCTGCTGACCGCGTTCACCCCGGCCGACCCGAAGAAGGTCGAGGCGGGCTGGGACCTGCCCGAGATCGCCAAGGACATGGACATCTTCAACGTCCAGGGCTACGACTTCCACGGCGCCGGCAGCGACAACTCCTGGGAGCCGGACCGCACCGGCCACCAGGGCAATCTCTACGTCGACGAACAGACGCCGTACGAGAACGACTTCAGCGTCGACGGCGCCGTACAGCACTAGTCTTCTGAGTCGGGAATTCTGTTCAGATAGCTGGCGAGGCGTTCGAGGATCTCGTCTGCGGTCTTGGTCCACACGTAGGGCTTGGGGTCGGTGTTCCATGCGGTGATCCAGGCACGGATGTCTTGGTCCGCAGCACACCCACGTCCCGAAGATGGGTTTAAGGGAGAGCGGCAGATGGGTTTAAGGGACAGCTACGGGGGCGCGGGGGCGGCGTGCGGCGGCACCGTACGGGAGCGGGCGCGCGCACCGTACGGACGCGGGCGCGCGCACCGTACGGGAGCGGATTTCGGAGGGACGCGTACGGCGGCGCCGTACGGAAGTGCCGGGCGGAACCGCCGGATGGTGAGCTCCCCTGCCAGGACTCGAACCTGGAACGGACGGACCAAAACCGTCAGTGTTGCCGATTACACCACAGGGGATCGTCAATCGCCCGAGGCAGACGCACGTTCGGCCTGCTCGGGCGACGCCTCTACTATGCCGCACCGCCGACCCTCGGTGCGACGATATACGTGAGTGAGGTGCGAGAGCACTTCACGGCCGTGCCGCGGGCTTCGGCCAGCCGACTGTCCGTTATGCGCCTCGGCCGGAAAACCGGTCGCGACCGGTCGTAGGCTGGGCGGTATGACCGAGACGGGGGAAGTCGTTCGAGCGCGGGACGAGGGCGGCGGCGCGCGGGCGCCGGACGGCGGCGGCCCCTGGTGGTGGGAGCGCCGCCGGAGTTTCGTGTTCGATCTGGTCCTCGCCGTGCTCTCCGTCGCCGAGTGCGCGTTCGAGGGCGTGAAGTTCGGCAACGAGACCGGGGTGCCGGTGGCGCTCGGCGTCGTGATGGGCGTCTTCGTCGGCGCCGTCGTGCTGCTGCGGCGCCGCTACCCGATCGTCGCGGTGCTGGTGACCGTCGCGGTCACGCCCGCGCAGATGGGCCTCCTGCTCAGTGTCGTCGCGTTCTACACGCTGGCCGCGTCCGACGTACCGCGCCGGATCATCGGGCTGCTGGCCGGGATGCAGGTGGTCGGCGGCTTCGTGATCGCCTTCATCCGGATGCACCGGAGCATCGGCCAGGCACCGGACTTCGACCCGCCGATGTGGTTCATCCCGCTGATCTCGATGCTGATGTCCGTCGCGTTCACGGCGCCGCCCGTGCTGCTCGGCCTCTACGTCGGCGCGCGGCGCCGGCTGGTGGAGAGCCTGCGGGAGCGCGCGGACGGCCTGGAGCGGGAGCTGTCGCTGCTCGCGGACCGGGCGGAGGAGCGCGCCGAGTGGGCGCGCAACGAGGAACGCACGCGCATCGCGCGGGAGATGCACGACGTGGTCGCGCACCGGGTGAGCCTGATGGTCGTGCACGCGGCGGCGCTGCAGGCGGTGGCGCTGAAGGACCCGGAGAAGGCGTCGAAGAACGCGGCGCTGGTGGGCGACATGGGCCGCCGCGCCCTCACCGAACTCCGCACGATGCTGGGCGTGCTGCGCGCCGGCGACTCGGCGAACGAGCCTGCTTCCGCTTCCGCCTCCGCCTCCGCCTCCGCTTCCGCCTCCGCTTCGGCCGAGGCTTCCGCTTCGGCCCCGGCCCCGCTGGCCCGGTTCGCGGCGGCCGCCTCGGGCGCGGCGGACGCGGACGCGGACCGGGCGGGCGGCGCCGGAACGCCGTCCGGTGGCGGCAGCGCGGACGGCGACGGACAGCAGGGCCGTACGGGCGGCGGTACGGGCAGCGGGCCGACGCTCGGCGAACTGGACGCGCTCGTAGGGCAGTCGCGGGAAGCGGGCATGGCCGTCGAGCTGACCGTCGAGGGCACCCGCACCGGATACGCGGCCCGGGTCGAGCAGACCGCGTTCCGCGTCGTGCAGGAGGCGCTCACGAACGTGCACAAGCACGCGGCCGGCGCCCGTACCCGCGTGCGGCTGGCGCACCGCGAGGACGAGGTCGCGCTCCAGGTCGAGAACGAGCCGCCGGCGGAGGGCGTGGCCGACGCGGGCCTGCCCAGCGGCGGCAACGGGCTGGTGGGCATGCGCGAGCGGGTCACGACGCTGGGCGGCGTCTTCGTGTCGGGGCCGACGGACTCGGGCGGTTTCCGGGTGTCCGCCGTGATCCCCAAGGAGGGCGGCGGCCCGGCCTGAGCCCGCCCGTACGGTGCGTCCGCGCCGGGACGCGCACAGGGGCGCACACGCACCCGTACGGTGCCGCCGTCAGCGTTCGGTGGCCTTCGCCTGCGCCGGCACGGCCGGCACCGGCTCCTGCTCCTCTTCCTGCTCGTCCTCGTCCTCCCCGAGGCCCTTCCCGGTGAGCGTCGCGAGGCTGTTGCGGATGTGCGTCATCCGCGCGCGGAGCTCCTCGGCCCGTTCCGCATGCTCCCGCTGCACCCGTTCCGTCTCGCGCTCGGTGCGCTCCTCGCGGGCACGGGCCTTCGCGAGGATCGACGCGCTCTGCGTCTCCGCGTCCTCCTGCTGCCGCCGGGCCGCCTCCTCCGCCTCCGCCTGCGTGCGCTGCGCGTCCACGAGCACGCGGCGGGCGTGCTCGTCGATCTCGGCGACGCGGGCCTCGGCGGCGCTCGCCCGGTCGGCCAGCTCCTGGTCCAGCGCCTCGGACCGGCTCGCGTGGTCCCGCTGCTGGTCGGCGAGGAGCGCGGCGCACCTGCGGTCCATCTCGTCCAGCGCCTCCGCGGCGGCCGTCCGGAGCGCCTCCGCCTCGGACCGGGCCGCCTCCCGCAGCTCGTCGGCCTCCGCCCGCCGCGTGGACAGCTCGAGGGCGGCGGCGTCCTCCGCGGCCGCCCGTACGTCCTCCGCCGCGGTCTGCGCCGCCTGCCGCGCCGCGTCCGCGTCCGCCTCGGCCTCCTCGGTGCCGCGCCGCGCGTCGTCCTGGGCGGCGGCGCGCACGCCGTCCGCCTCCTCCTCGACGGTGGCCAGCAGCAACTGCGCGCGCGTGCCCAGCGACTCGTACGTCTGCTCGGGCAGCGTGGCGACGAGGCCGCGCAGCCGCTCCGCCTCGTCGGACAGCTCCTGCATCAGCACGGTCAGCTCGTCGGTCCGCGTCTGCGCGGCGTCCCGCTCCTCGTACAGGTCGGAGACGCGGCCGTCGACCTGTGCGGGACGGTAGCCACGGCGTACGACGACGAAACCGTGCGGCGACGACGTACTCATGAGAGCCCCTTCACTCAGCTTCGTTCAGCGACACGACAGGTGGCACTTCATCCTTGGCAGCGGGGGTGCGGTCAAAACGCGGCAGTCCGCCCGGTCCCGCGTTCCAGGATGCGTCATGTGTGCCGCGCGGCCGTAATCGCCACATCCCCTCGCAACTGATCAAAAACCCCGCGCGCGACCCGCCCGCGAGCGCGCCGTCGCGGCCCCGACCCTACCGCTCTGACCTGGTGTTCAGCACGCCGGGGCGGGGGCGTGCGGGGCGCGCGCACGCGTCAGTACACCGGTGCCAGAGGCCACCCGTGTGGGTGAATCCCGGGCCCCGGAATGACCCGTTCCGCAAGCTTTCCGTACGGCTAGAACAACCCGTCCCACATCTGCTCGAGCAGCACCGACCACCAGTTCTCCGGCGAGGACAGCGCGGCGCCGTCCAGCATCGCCAGCTGCGTCTGGAAGTCGACGGTCCAGCGCCCCGCCTGATCGGGCGTCAGCCCGAACCGCAGCCGCCACATCCGGCCGAGCAGCGCGAGGCACCGTACGAACTCCGGCAGCCCGGTGTTGACGAACTGCGGCGCCGCCGGCTGCCCGCCCGGGCCCGCCTCCAGCGGTACGGCGACGATGTGCGCCGTGCCGTACTGCACGCAGATCTGCCGCCCGAAGTCGTTCCCCATCACCAGATACGAGCCGGCGTCCGAGGCGGGCTGGACGCCGCGCTCCTGGGCGAGTTCGGCCATGGTGGGCACCGGGCGGCCGTGCTGCGCCTGGCCCCAGAAGAACGGTCCGAAGTCGACCGGGACGCCCGCCCAGACCAGTACCTGCCCGACGATGTCCGGCACGCCCTGCCGGGACACGGCGCGCTGGTCGAAGCGGAAGACGCCCTGCGGCCCGAACGACTGCAGCAGCTCCTGCCCGATCGCGTCCGGCGGGATCGGCGGCGCGGGCTGGAGCTGGTGCGGCGGCGGCAGCGGCACCCGGTTCGGGGCGTGCCGCGGCGGCGCGTCGGCCACCTGGTGCAACTCGCCCTGGTGCTCGACGAGATGCCGCATGCCCTGCTGCCGGGACGCGTGGTCGCGGCCGTACGCGGCGGTGTGGCTCACCCGTACCTGCGGCCACGTCTCGCGGATCATGCGCGCGCAGTAACCGCCCGGCAGATCGCAGGACTCCAGCTCGGTGTGGAGCTCGAGCACCTGCTGCGGCGGGATGTTCATGCCGCGCAGCTCGTGCAGGATCTGCCACTCCGGGTGCGGGGTGCCGGGCGCCGAACGGCGGATGAGCTGCTGCTCCGAGCCGTCGGGGGCGCGGTAGCGGAGGACCGCCATGTAGCCCGGGCCGACGGCCGGCTGGCCGCCGGGGGGCGGATAGCCGTACGAGGGGGGCGGGCCGCCGGGCGCTCCGGGCGCCGGCGCTCCGGGCGGGGGCGCTCCGGGTGCGCCTGGCGCGGCGCCCGGGGGCATGCCGGGTGCGCCGGGCGGCGGCGCGGGCGGAGGCGGTGCGCTGCCGGGGCCGCCCTGCGAGGGGCCGGCGAGCATCGTCGCGGCGTGGTGGACGCCGCCGCCGTCCGAGCCACCGGGTGTGCCGGGGGCGCCCGGTGCGGCCGGGGCGCCGGGTGCCGAGGGCGGCGGCGGGGTGCTGCCGGGTGTGCCGGGGCCGCCCTGTGAGGGGCCGGCGAGCATCGTCGCGGCGTGGTGCACGCCGCCGCCGTCCGAACCGCCGCTTCCGCTGCCGCCGCCCGAGTCGCCGCCGGAACCGCCCTGTGAGGCCAGTTCGTCGGCCGGGACCATCTGCGTCGGCACGTACCCGCCGGCGGGCGTGCCCGGGGCGCCCGGGCCCTGGCCCGTACCGGGGCGTGCGCCCGGCGTGCCGGGGGCGCCCGGAGGCGGGGGCACGGTCGGGCCGCTGCCGCGGGACGGCCGGGACGGGCGCTGGGGCATGGAACCGCGCTGGGCGCGGCTGGTGTCGGCGTCGGCGATGTCATTGGCGCCGGGTGTGCCGGGGGCGCCCGGTGCGGCCGGGGCGCCGGGTGCCGAGGGCGGCGGCGGAGTGCTGCCGGGTGTGCCGGGGCCGCCCTGCGAGGGGTCGGCAAGCATGGTCGCGGCGTGGTGGACGCCGCCTCCGCCGGAGCCGCCCGGCGGCTGCGCGGGCGGCTGGCCCGGGGGCTGCCCCGGTGCCTGCGGTGCCTGCGGTGCCTGCGGTGCCTGCGGCGCCTGGGGCGCCTGGGGCGCCTGGGGTGCCTGCGGCTGTACGCCCGGCGGCGGTGTCTGCGGCTGGCCCGGCGCGGCCGGCGCCCCCGGCGCCTGGGGCTGCGCGGCCGGTGCCGCGGGCTGTCCGGCGGCCGGCTCGTTTATCGCCGGGGACACGGCCGTCTTCGGCAGCGCGCTGCCCTCCGGCAGCAGCGCGGTCTTCGCCTCCGAACTCGGCGGCGGAGGCGTGTCGTCGTCATCACTGCCGCTTATCGGCGGCGCGAACACGGTGACGGGCGGCTGCTGCGCCGCCCCCGCGTCCGTACTGCTCGTGTCGGTCGCGTCCCACGGGTTCGCGCCCGGTGCCGCGGCGGCGGGCGCCGGTGCGGGCGAAGGGGAGGAGGAAGGCGGCGAGGGAGCGGAGGGCGAGGACGACGGTGCCGCGTGCCGGCCCGGCCTGTTGTCCGGTACGCCCATCTGGTCCGCCGCCTGCTGCAGCCACTCCGGCGGCGTCAGCAGGAACGAGGTCGCCTCCAGGTCCAGCCGCTGCTGCGGCGCCGCGGGGCGCGGCTGCTCGCCGGCGTCGGCGCCGTACTCCTGCTCGTAGCGCCGGATCACCTCGTCCACCGGCAGGCCCGGCCACAGCGTCGTGTCGCCGCTGTCGCGGGCGATGACCAGCCGGCTGCGGGCGCCGTCCGACACCGGGCCGTTGTCGCGGTCCTCGGACCAGGCGACGTAGCCCAGCCCGAACTCCTGCACGCGCACTTCGCGTTGCTGGTACACGGGGACGTCCGCGTTGATCCAGCGCTCCGCGCGCTCCTGTGCCTGTGCGAAGGTCACCATCGCGCCCTCACCCCTCCACCGGGACGGCGCGTGCGAAGCCGCCGTCCACCATCAGGTTCGCCACGGTCTCGAGCTCGGGGGGATTGCCCGCGAGCCGCAGCAGGAAGTCGTCGAAGTCGGCGCCGCAGGGCAGCAGCAGGGCGTCCAGCCGTTCCTGTACGGGCATGCCGTCCCGGTCGCGCGCGTCGTCGTACGCGCAGAACCAGACCGTGCCGATCCGGTCGCCCCGCACCTTTACGGCGATGATCCCGCCCTGGACGAACGCGACGCTCAGATAGTCCTTGGACAGATGATCCCGGAGGCACTTGTTGATGTAGACGAGGTCGTCCACCGCCGGCTCGCCGCGGACCGTGAAGAACGGCTGGTCCACCAGCAGCCCCAGCTCGGCGTCGAGCGCGACGCCGCGCGGCGCGCTGCCGCCCGCCGCCTTCAGGAACGAGCGGTACGCCGCCGGCAGCCGGTACCCCAGCTTCTCCTCGATCTCGACCACCTGCGCCTCGCTGACCGCCACCTCCCGGGGCAGGGTGAAATGCGCCGGTCTGGTCTCCTGCAGCGGCCGGGTGCCGCGCTTGCCGTGGTCCACCGAGGCCGTCGCCAGCCCGCCGTGGTGCCGCAGCAGCGCCTTGATCTCGACGGGGACCAGCTCCATCCGCCGCGAGTGCGCGACGTGGTGCCAGGTCCAGCCGTGCGGCGTGGCCACGGACGGCAGTCCGGACCACAACTCATGGCCAGAGGCGTGCAGCGCGGCGTTCGCGGACACAAAGTCCGTAAGCCGCAGCTCGTCGACGCCGAAGCCCTCGGGGGGCTCCGCGATCTCGGCGGCAGCACACGCGTACGGCGAGAACACCGGGAAACCGTGTTCGTCCACCCGCACCCCTCGGGGGTGCCGAGCGGCCCGGACCGGGTCCGGGAAGTTCACGGCCTGCCCGGCGTAGGCCGTGTTCGGTGGCGCGGCGTGCTGCCCGAGCCGACCTGTCGTCATGGCGTTAGCCCCCTGCTGCATCTGGCTGTCACGGACAGACTATGCGCTAGGGCAACGGGCAGTCATCGCCGCAGGTGATCACCGGCGCGGGCCGCGCCACCGTACGGATCCGGGTCGCGAGCCGTTACGAGCCGCCCGCCGCCGTCAGCTTCTCGTGCTGCTTGACGACGACGGGCTTGCCTATCGGCACCGGGTCGCCGGAGACGCCGATCGACATGAACGTGGCGGTGTTGTTCCCCGCCCGCACGATCGTGAAGACCGTCGGGGAGTCCTTCCCTTTCGCATCCTTCATCGTGAACTGCACCGAGTCGTCACCGACCCCGATCTGCTTCCCCGGCTCGATCTCCAGCTGGGCCTCCTCGCCCGTGCCCGCCTTCCCCTGGAACTGGCGGCAGCCGTCGAGTGCTCGCTCCAGCTCGCCGAGCCACTTGGCGGCGTCGCCCTTCTCGTACGCGGCGAGCAGCACCTGCTGGATCACGCTGCCGGTGTTGAAGTCGCCCTTCATCAGGACTCCGGCGGTGTACGCGGTACGGGCGTACTTCGGCTTCGAGTCGACGGCGTCGGTGATCGCCTCGCACTCCGATTTGTCCGACTCCATGGTGTTCTGTGCCGGTAGGGCGTCCTTGGTGTTCCGCTGCGCCTTGTAGCCCTTGACGTCGCCGGTCTTGAGGAGGGCCTTCTCCAGCTGCGCCTTGGTCAGCGGCGGGGTGCCCGCGCCGCCGTTCCCGCCGCCGTCCGTGCCGCCCGTACTGCCCGAGCCGCCGTTGTCGTCCCCGCCGCCGCTGCCACCGTCCTCCTTGCCGCCGCTTTCTACGCCGTCGGAGCCGCCGGAGCCGCCGGAGGACTTGCCCTTGCCGCCGCCGCTGCCGCCGTCGTCGCCACCGCCGTCACTGCACGCGGCGGATGTGAGGGCCAGAGCGGTGACGGCCGCCGCGGCCGTCACCGCACGGCGCAAGGTCGTGCTGTGCATCTCGGAACTCCTGCCATGAGGGTTGGTCGTACCGCTGATGCTGGTGGGGCGGAACGGAACCCGCCAGCCCCTTGACGCGTCCCCCTGCATACTTGGCTCGGATCTCCACACATGGAGATCTCGGGGAGGAAGCACGACCATGCACATCGCACAACACCGTTCGACCGGGATGAACGGCCAGGCCGGAGCGGGAGATCCGCGGCTCGGCCTGCTGTGGTTCCCGGCGGAGCACCCCGTGGCGGAACGGTCCGCAGCGGATCGTCCCGTTGCGGACCATCCGGCCACGGAACGTCCGGCCGCGGGCCGTCCGGCGGGACGGGCCGAGCCGGGCGTTCCCGTACTGAACGTTCCCGTGCCGGATCGTCCGGTGGCGGACGTTTCCGCGGCGGACGGTCTCGTACCGAACGTTCCCGCCGGGGCCGTTCCCCCGCCGGACGCTCCCGCATCCGCCGCCGGCGGTGTCCCCGGCGGCGCCCCCGCCGCGCCCGTCCTGCGGCACCGCCGCGACGGTATCCTCCCCGCGGTGGCCGCCGTCCTCTCCGTACGCGGCGCCAAGCTCACCTGCACCGGCAGCAAGGGCGACCAGCCGGCCGAACTCCACCCGCTCGTACGGGACTTCCTGGACACCCTCGGCACCGGCCTGCGCGAGCGCCACGACGGCCGCTGCCCCGAAGCCGTCCTCCTCTCCCGATTCCTCACCTCCACCGAGGAGTCGCGCAAAAGCCGGCGCGCCGCGCGCAAGCCCCTGAGCCACAGCGAGGCGAAGCGCGCGCTCAAGCACGCCAAGCTGACCGCCCGCCGTATCCGCGAGGACGGCGACCCGCTGCACGGCAGTTACGCGCCGCCCTGCCGCTCCTGCGCGACCCTGCTCGACCACTTCGGCGTACGAGCCGTCGCCCCGGGCCCGGAGGAGGTCCGTTGACCCTCCCGTACGAGCGCGCGTCCGCCACCCGCTTCCCAGTCTCCGTGGACGCCGCGCTGCGCACCGCGGGCTGGTGGCCCGGCCGTTGGGACATGCGGCAGGCGGAGGAGTGGGCGGACGCCCTGCGCGCGTACGCCTCGCCCGGCGGCCACGTGCACGCCGTCTTCCCCGCCGCCGTCGAGGTCTGGGCGGAGTTCGGCGGCCTGGACATCGCACCCGCCGGCCCAGGCCAGGAGCTGGCGCCGACGGCGCTGCGCGTCGATCCGCTGCGGGGCCTGCACGCCGCCCGCACCCTGTCCGACCTCGGCCGCGCCCTGGACACGGAGATCGCCCCGCTGGGCGCGGAGGCCGACGACACGGCGCTGCTCGCCATCGACACGGAGGGCCGGGTCTACGGCCTCGACCACACCGGCGACTGGTACCTCGGCCCCGGCATCGACGCCGCCCTCGGCACCCTGGTGGGCGGCCTGCGCCCGGCCCGGCTCACGGTCCCGTAGCGCCGCAACTCCCGTACGCCGCCCCGCCCGTACGCGGCCGCCCCCTACGACGGGCGCGGCCTGCCCACGTACCGAGTCCGCACCCGTACGAGCCCGGGCCCCGCACCCGTACGCACGCGTAACCCCGACGCGCCCCCTCGCGGGGTCCTCCGCCCCCTAAGGGTCGTCACCCAGGTTTCCCAGGCGCCGGTTCGTCCGCGCGCACGACGAGCGGGCCGTCCCCGGCTCCATAGCCTCGGCGTATACGGATCACCGGACGCTGGAGGTGGGGTAAACCCCCGCTCCGATACGGCGATGAGCCCCATCGCGGTCAGCTTTCCCCTCCAGCAAGCTCATTGCATACGGGAGACGCCTCTCGTGGACATCTGTGAGGAGTAAGGACTGTGACAACGGCTGTAGCGCATCCCAGGACCGGGGGCAGTGGAGGTCGTACGGCCGTGGCCGCCGCGGGGCGGCAGGTCGTGAAGGCGTACGGCTCGGGGGAGACCCGCGTCGTCGCGCTCGACCGGGTGGACGTCGACATCGCCGCCGGCGCCTTCACCGCGATCATGGGGCCGTCCGGTTCCGGCAAGTCGACGCTGATGCACTGCCTGGCGGGGCTCGACTCGGTGTCCAGCGGGCAGATCTGGGTCGGCGACCAGGAGATCACCTCGCTCAAGGACAAGAAGCTGACCCGGCTGCGAAGAGACCGGATCGGCTTCATCTTCCAGGCGTTCAACCTGCTGCCCACGCTCAACGCCGTCGAGAACATCACGCTGCCGATGGACATCGCCGGCCGCAAGGTCGACCGGGAGTGGCTGGGCCGGGTCGTCGAGACCGTCGGGCTCGGGGAGCGGCTCAAGCACCGCCCGACCGAGCTGTCCGGCGGCCAGCAGCAGCGGGTCGCCGTCGCCCGTGCCCTCGCCGCACGGCCGGAGATCATCTTCGGTGACGAGCCGACCGGGAACCTGGACTCGCGGGCCGGCGCCGAGGTGCTGAGCTTCCTGCGCCGCTCGGTCGACGAGCTGGGCCAGACAATGGTGATGGTGACGCACGACCCGGTGGCCGCCTCGTACGCGGACCGGGTGCTGTATCTGGCGGACGGCCGGATCGTGGACGAGATGTTCCGCCCGTCGGCCGAGGCCGTGCTGGACCGGATGAAGCACTTCGACACCTTCGGGAGGGTGTCGTGACCGTCCTCAAGACCTCCCTGCGCAACTTCGCGGCGCACAAGGGCCGCATGGTCCTCAGCGCTATAGCCGTGCTGCTGTCGGTGGCGTTCGTCTGCGGCACGCTGGTGTTCACGGACACCATGAACTCGACGTTCGACAAGCTGTTCTCGGCGACCTCCGCGGATGTCACGGTGTCCCCGAAGGGCGCGAAGGACGAGCAGGAGCAGCCGAAGAGCGGCAAGCCCGCCTCGCTGCCCGCCGGCACGCTCGACAAGGTGAAGCAGGCGGAGGGCGTGAAGGCCGCCGAGGGCGTCGTGTCCAGCATGAGCGTGACCGTCGTCGACAAGGACGACAAGAACATGGGCTCCTCGACGGGCGCCCCGACCATAGCCGGCAACTGGACCAGCAACGACCGCCGGTCCATGCAGATCACCTCCGGGCACGCGCCGCGCGGGCCGACCGAGATCATGGTCGACGCCGACACCGCCGACAAGCACGGCCTGAAGCTGGGCGACGAGCTGCGCACCATAGCGGCGACCGGCGACCGTACGGCGAAGATCTCCGGGATAGCCACGTTCGAGGTCACCAACCCCGGTGCCGCGATCGTGTACTTCGACACCGGCACCGCCCAGAAGTTCCTGCTGGGCGACTCCGGGAAGTTCACGAACGTCGCCGTGACCGCCGAAGGCGGCGTGCCGGACAAGGAGTTGAAGCGGAACGTCTCGGGCGCGCTCGGCGCCGGCAACTTCACGTACGAGACGCAGCAGGAGGCGGCCGACGCGAACCAGCAGGAGGTCGGCTCGTTCCTGGACGTCATGAAGTACGCCATGCTCGGCTTCGCCGGGATCGCGTTCCTCGTCGGCATCTTCCTGATCGTGAACACCTTCTCGATGCTGGTCGCGCAGCGCACCCGGGAGATCGGCCTGATGCGGGCGCTGGGGTCCAGCCGCAAGCAGGTGAACCGCTCGGTGCTGTTCGAGGCGCTGCTGCTCGGCGTCCTCGGCTCGGTGCTGGGAGTCGGCGCGGGCGTCGGGCTCGCCGTCGGGCTGATGGAGCTGATGGGCTCCATGGGGATGAACCTGAGCACGTCCGAGCTGACGGTGAAGCCCTTCACGCCCGTACTCGGTCTGGTGCTCGGCATCGTCGTCACCGTCCTCGCCGCGTACCTGCCGGCACGCCGCGCCGGCAAGGTGTCGCCGATGGCGGCGCTGCGGGACGCGGGCACGCCGGCCGACGGCCGCGCGGGCGCCGTACGGGCCGTGCTGGGCCTGCTGCTCACCGGCGGCGGGCTGGCGGCGCTGTACGCGGCGTCGCAGGCCGACAAGGCGGCGTCCGGTTCGATGATGCTGGGCCTGGGCGTGCTGCTCAGCCTGCTCGGGTTCGTCGTGATCGGCCCGCTGCTGGCGGGCGTCGTGGTGCGGGTGCTGAGCGTGGTCGTGCTGAGGATGTTCGGCTCCGTGGGCCGCCTCGCCGAGCGCAACGCGCTGCGGAACCCGCGCCGTACGGGCGCCACGGGCGCGGCGCTGATGATCGGGCTGGCGCTGGTGGCCTGCCTGTCGGTGGTCGGCTCCTCGATGGTCGCCTCGGCCACGGAGGAGCTCGACAAGTCGGTCGGCGCGGACTACATCATCCAGTCCGACACCGGCCAGCCGATCACCCCGGCCGCCGCGGAGAAGATGCGCAAGACGCCGAGTCTGGAGCACGTCAGCGACTACAAGCTGGTCGACGCCGAACTGCGCACCGCCGACGGCCGGAAGACCGACGCGAAGGACGTCACGGCGGCCTCTCCCACGTACGCCGAGGACCTGCGGGTGGAGACCGTGGCCGGCACGCTCTCCGACGCGTACGGCGCGAACGCCATGTCCGTCAACGAGGACTTCGCCAAGAAGTACAAGCTCGGGCTCGGCGACAAGCTGACCGTCGACTTCAAGGACGGCCGCACGGGGCAGATAGCGGTCCGCGCCATCACCACGAGCGACACGTCCCTGGAGAGCGGCGCGCTCTTCATGAGCCTGGCCACGGCGGAGCGCTACGTGCCGAAGGACAGGATGCCGCTGAACCAGATGATGTTCGGCAAGGCGAAGGAGGGCCAGGAGGAGGCGGCGTACGCGGCGCTGAAGGCCGAGCTGAAGCCGTACCCGCAGTACAAGGTGCGGGACCAGGCGGACTTCAAGCAGAACCTCCAGGACCAGGTCGGGCAGATGCTCAACATGGTCTACGGACTGCTGGCCCTCGCGATCATCGTGGCCATCCTCGGCGTCGTGAACACGCTGGCCCTGTCCGTTGTCGAACGCACCCGGGAGATAGGTCTCATGCGGGCGATCGGCCTGTCGCGGCGGCAGCTGCGCCGGATGATCCGGCTGGAGTCGGTGGTCATCGCGCTGTTCGGCGCGCTCCTCGGCCTCGGCCTGGGCATGGGCTGGGGCGCCACGGCGCAGAAGCTGCTGGCGCTGGAGGGCCTGAAGGTGCTGGAGATCCCGTGGCCGACGATCATCATGGTGTTCTTCGGCTCCGCGGTCGTCGGCCTGGTGGCGGCGCTGGTCCCGGCGTTCCGAGCGGGCCGGATGAACGTCCTGAACGCCATCGCCACGGAGTGACCGGGCGGTGTGAGAGACGCGATCGCCACGTGTGACAGAGGGGAACGTGGCGGTTGGCGGCCGGGTGACCGGCAGTCCCTACGACCCCGGTGCGCTGGCGGCGCGCCGGGGTCGTAGCTCGCGTTCGGCGTCATCGGCGTCATCGGCGTCATCGGCGTCATGCGCGTCAGCGGCGTCATCGGCGTGCTGCCGGTCCTGCGGGTGCCGTGCATCCGCCGTCGGCTGTTCCACCCCGCAGCGGGGCGGCGGGCTCGGCTCGCCCATCTCCGCGCGCCAGCTGGAGTCCACCCGGGCCAGCGCGTCCCACAGCTGCGACAGCGGATGGTCCGGCCCGTGCCGCACCCGTTCGCCGCGCCGGGCGAAGACGCCGACCAGTACGCGGGAGCGCCGCGCGCTGTCGTCGACCAGCTCCGCCGTACGCAGCCCCGATGCCTCCGGCAGCCAGCCCTCCGCGACGGCCTCGCCGATGCCCTCGGTGACCAGCATGCAGCCGCGTACGGCGCCCGAGCGCAGCAGGTCGAAGCCGTAGTGCACGGCGTCTATCTCGGCGGCGACGTTGAGCGTGCGGCGGTACTCGTCGCCGAACCACCCCTTCAGAAAGCCGGAGATGAGCCCGCGCGACGACACCACCAGCGGCACCTTGGGGAGTTCGGTGACCCCGAGGCGGCTGCCGGGCAGCTGCGGCCCGTCCAGATTGGTCACCAGGGACAGCCCGCTGCGCCGCCACTCCAGCACCTCGAAGTCGGCGAGCCGGTCGTCCTCGTCGTCCTCCGTGGTGAGCACGCTGCCGCAGGCCAGGTCGAGTTCGCCGGAGCGCAGCCGGTCCAGCAGGTCGCCGGTGCGCACGTGGGACATCTTCAGCTCGACACCGTCCTGTTCGAAACCGTCGTTGACCAGCTCGACGGCGTTCAGCAGGTAGCCGAGGGTGTAGCGGGTGGAGCCGATGGACAGGGTGCGGGCCAGCCGGTGGTGGTTGGCGTGCATGCCGTCCAGCCAGTCGTTGAGTGTGCTGCGGGCCAGCTCGACGAGCGCCTCGCCGGTGCCGGTGAAGCGTACGTTCCGGCCGCGGCCGCGCTTGAGGACGAGCGGCTCGCCGTAGAGGGATCCGAGGTTGCGGTTGAGGGTGTCCAACTGCTTCTGGACGCTGGACTGTTCGCGTCCGAGCAGGCGCGCGGCGCTGAGCGCGGTGCCCGTGTCGTACACGGCCAGCAGGGTGCGCAGCTGGTCCATGGTGGTGTCCAGCAGGGCGGTGGGGTACGCCACCGGGTCTGGTGCCGACATTCCGAATCTGTTTGCTCTCCGCTTGACAGGTTTCCGTGGGCATTCCCCGGACATCATTATGAAATCTCGGCCTCGCAGCATAGCGCCGCGGAAACTGTCCTTCCGGACAGCCGAAATTATCTAGGGGTTTCTTCCGGAAAAGACTGGATGCCCGGAAGACGCGCATGGAATGGTCGAACGCATTCGCCGGTTCGCCGCGCAGGCCCGTACGGGTCGGCCGCTCCGGCATGTCCGGGCGCCGCGCGCCCCGGCACATTCCATCCGCGAGGAGAACGTACGTGACCTACCCGCAGGCTGCCCCCGGGCAGTACGGCAGCCCTTACCCGCTCACCCCGGACCAGCCCGTGGTCACGCCCCGACGCCCCGGCGCGCTCACCGTGTTGCTGCTGACCGGCGCGCTCTCGGCACTGGCCGGACTGATCGGCGCGGTGATCGTCCTCGTCGGCGGCAAGAGCCTCGCCGAGACTAACGTGGAGGACGTCATCAACGAGCACCCCGACGTCCTCGGACTCCCCGCCGGAATGAACGCGGGGAATATCGAAGGCGGTGGGGGCATGTTCTGGGACGAGCTGGTCAGTGACCGCGCGGACACCCTTGCGGCACGCGCGATGATCGTCGTCTTCTTCGCCGTACTGCTGCTGGTATTCACGCTGCTGGCGCGCAAGGGCGCCGTCTGGGCGCGCGTACTGATCACGCTGACCAGTCTCGTCGCGCTGTTTCCGCATGTGCTGATCGTCGGCGACTACGAGCCGGCGTCGGTCACGGCCCTCAGCTACGTGGCGCTCCTCTGCGGCCTGGCCGCCCTGGTGTGCTGCTGGCTCCCCGGCACCCACCGGTACGGGCGGGCGCTCAAGAACGCGCGCTGACCCGGCGCGTACGGGGGAGCACGGGGGGCACGGGGGGCAGGGCCGGGACGGGAGGCGGCGGGTCCTGGGCGGAACCGGCGGGGGGGGCGGGGGGGCCGGCGGTGAGCGGGAACTGGGCGGGCCCGCCGCCCGTCAGAGGAGCGCGTCGGGCCGGGCACGGCCCGATTCGGCCACGATGGCGTCGGTGGTCTGCGGGTCGCGTACGGGGAGGAACCGCACCGCGGCCGCCGCCGCACCGCCGTCCTGCCCGTTCGCGCTCTCCCTCTCCGGGTCGGGGAATAGGGGAGCGGTGCGCGTCGTTCGGGCGGGTAGTTGAAGCATCAACAACTTGGAGCAGGTGAGCACAGTGCAGTTCGGGATCTTCACCGTCGGCGACGTCACCACCGACCCCACCACCGGCCGCGCGCCGTCGGAGCACGAGCGGATCAAGGCGATGGTGGCGATCGCGCTGAAGGCCGAGGAGGTCGGCCTCGACGTGTTCGCGACCGGTGAGCACCACAACCCGCCCTTCGTGCCGTCCTCGCCGACGACCATGCTCGGCCACATCGCCGCGCGCACCGAGCGGCTGCTGCTGTCCACCTCCACGACGCTGATCACGACCAACGACCCGGTCAAGATCGCCGAGGACTTCGCGATGCTCCAGCACCTGGCCGACGGCCGGGCCGACCTGATGATGGGCCGCGGCAACACCGGCCCCGTCTACCCCTGGTTCGGCCAGGACATCCGCCAGGGCATCCCGCTGGCCATAGAGAACTACGCGCTGCTGCACCGGCTGTGGCGCGAGGAGTCGGTGGACTGGGAGGGCCGCTTCCGTACGCCGCTGCAAGGGTTCACGTCCACGCCGCGGCCGCTGGACGGCGTGCCGCCGTTCGTCTGGCACGGCTCGATCCGCAGCCCGGAGATCGCCGAGCAGGCCGCGTACTACGGCGACGGCTTCTTCGCGAACAACATCTTCTGGCCGCGCGACCACTTCATCCGGCTCATCCGGCTCTACCGCGACCGGTACGCGCACTACGGCCACGGCGACCCGGAGCAGGCCGTCGTCGGGCTCGGCGGGCAGGTGTTCATGCGGCGCAACTCGCAGGACGCCGTACGGGAGTTCCGCCCGTACTTCGACAATGCGCCCGTGTACGGGCACGGGCCGTCGCTGGAGGAGTTCACCGAGCAGACGCCCCTCACCGTCGGCAGCCCGCAGGAGGTCATCGACAAGACCCTGACCTTCCGCGAGTCCTTCGGCGACTACCAGCGGCAGCTGTTCCTCATGGACCACGCCGGACTGCCGCTGAAGACCGTGCTCGAGCAGCTCGACATGCTCGGCGAGGAGGTCGTGCCGGTGCTGCGCCGCGAGTTCGCCGCCGGCCGCCCCGCGAACGTGCCCGACGGCCCCGTGCACGCCGCGGCCGCGGGCGGAACGGCGGCCGCCGCATGAGCGCCGTACCCGCCCCGGCACCCGCCCCCGACGCAGGACTTGGAGAAACCGCCATGCAACAGCCGCTGAAGATCGTCGTGGTGACGGCCGGACTCAGCGAGCCGTCGTCCACGCGCCTGCTCGCCGACCGGCTCGCGGAGGCGACCGCCCGGCACGTGGCCACCGAGGTGCGGACCGTCGAACTCCGCGGCCTGGCCACGGCCATCGCGCACAACTTGGTCACCGGGTTCCCCGGCGCGGAGCTGCGCGAGGCACTGGACGCCGTGGCGGAGGCGGACGCCCTCATCGCGGTGACGCCCGTGTTCACCGGGTCCTACAGCGGGCTGTTCAAGTCGTTCTTCGACGTCCTCGACAACACGGCGCTCATCGGCAAGCCCGTGCTCATCGGGGCGACGGGCGGCACCGCGCGCCACTCGCTGGTCCTGGACCACGCCCTGCGCCCGCTGTTCGCGTACCTGCGCGCGCTGACCGTGCCGACGGCCGTGTACGCGGCCTCCGAGGACTGGGGCTCCGGCGGCGACGCCCGTACGGGCGGGCTCGCCGAGCGCATCGAGCGCGCGGGCGAGGAGCTGGCCGGGCTGGTGCGGCGTACGGGGACGGCGGAACGTACGGAGGCGGCGGGCCGTACGGCGGGCCCGGGCCGTACGGACGCCGAGGTGCCCGGGCTGGAGGACGAGCTCGTGCCGTTCGAGGAGCAGCTGGCCGCGCTGCGGGTGTGAGCCCCGCACGCACGGGCTCCGCGCACCCGCCGCGGAGCCCGTGATTCCGGGGGTGGGGGACGGGCCGGTCACCCGAACGGATGGCCCAGGGCGAGGTGTGGCGTTCGGGGGAACATGCTGGACGCAGCAACCGCCTACCTGCAGCCGGGAACCGTTACCAGAGCCAGAGGTGACACGATGCCGAGGTTTTCCATGGCTCAGACTCTGTCGACCGCAGTCCCGCAGGTGTTCGAGTACCTCGCCGATCCGCGCAACATGCCCGAGTGGAACTCGGGCGTGGCCGAGGTGGAGGACCGCCGGGTCCCCGCGCGGCTCGGCGCGCGCTACCGCTACCGCTTCCCCGGCCGGCACCGCTTCCACCATCTGGAGTGCTGCGCGTACCGCTCGCCGTCGCTGCTCGCGTTCCGCGGCGAACGGATGTGGACACCGCTGGGCACGCAGACCGTCGCGTACACCTTCCGGGTACGGGCGGCGGCGCGCGGCAGCACGGTCGAGGCGACGGTCGACGTACGGGTGCAGGGCGGCATGCTCCTGCTCCTCCCCGTCATCACGCTCGGCTGGCGCCGCGACCTCCCCGTCGACCTGAAGCGGCTCCGGGACACGCTGGACCCGGCCGCGGCGGACCAGCCCGCGGCGGCGTGGCGCGGCTACGTCGAACCGGGCACGCCGCGGCCGCTCCGCGCCGAGCAGCCTGCCGCCCGCACCGAGGTGCACCGCGTGCCCGCACGGCTGGAGCCGGGGGGCCGCGTCGGGCCGGAGGCGGCCTGAGCGGCTGACGGGTTGACGGGCTGACCGGCTCCGCGCCGGGCTGAGGCGGCTCCGCGCCGGGTTTGTCCGGCCCCCGGGCCCGCGTCCGTATCCCGCCGGAGCGCCGTGCCGCCCGCCCGCACAATGGTGAGCGGAGGGTGTGCCGCGATGCGCGCGGCGCACGTACGACGCCGGAGGGCCGTCCGATGAACGCGCTGATCCCGCGCCCGCGCACGCGGCCCGCGCCGGGTGCCGTGCACGTGCCGGGCTGGCTGTCCGCCGAGGAGCAGCGGCACCTGGTCCGCGCGTGCCGCGAGTGGGCGGGCGGGCCGGTGCCCATCCGGCACACGCGGCTGCCGCGCGGCGGCGTCATGTCCGTACGGACGGTGTGCCTGGGCTGGCACTGGCAGCCGTACCGCTATACGCGCACCGCCGACGACGTGAACGGCGGCCGCGTCGCGGAGTTCCCCGGCTGGCTGGGTGACCTGGGGCGGCGGGCGCTCGCCGACGAGTACGAGGACCCGCGGGCGGGCGAGACGTACGCGCCGGACACCGCGTTGGTCAACTTCTACGACGGCCAGGCCCGTATGGGCATGCACCAGGACAAGGACGAGCGGACCGGCGACCCGGTGGTGTCGCTGAGCATCGGCGACACCTGCGTCTTCCGCTTCGGCAACACCGAGACCCGCGGCAGGCCGTACACGGACGTCGAGCTGGCCTCCGGCGACCTCTTCGTCTTCGGCGGCCCGTCCCGCTTCGCCTACCACGGGGTGCCGAAGGTGCTGCCCGGCACCGGAGACCCGGCGACGGGGCTGGCGAGCGGGCGGCTGAACATCACGCTCCGCGTCACCGGCCTGACCTGACGCGGTCGCGCCGCCGACCGAGGCATATCGCGCCGCCGCCGGGTGTTCACCGAATACGACCGGACATCACCCCGCCGGCCACGAGCCGGCGGCACAACACCAAAGGGAGAGGGATACCAGCCATGCAGTGGAACGACCTTGTGCAGCAGGTCCGCACGCTGGGGCAGTACACCACCGACGCCGAGGCGGAGCGCGTCCTGCGCACCGTCCTCTCACTCTTCGGCGGCCACGTCACCGGTGACGAGCGCAGCGAGCTGGCGCGGCGGCTTCCGCACGAGGCCGCCGCCCTGCTGACCGCGCAGGTCCCCGCCACCCGGCCGCTGACGGCGCGCGCGTTCGTCGACGTCACCGCGGAACGCCTCGAAGGCGCCACCCCGGCGACCGCGCGCTGGGACGTCAGCACCGTCCTCTCCACCGTCGCCGTCCTTGCGGGCGACGAGCTCGCCGACCGTGTCCTTGCCGCCCTCCCGCGCGGCTACGCGCTCCTCTTCGGCCGCGCCGAACTCGCCCCCGCCGCCTGACGGCGCCACCCGTACGCATCTGCCCGTACGCGCCCCGCGCCGCCGCGTCGCAGCGTCGGCCGGGGCGCGTACGGCGGGCGGGCCGTCAGACCGGGCGGTCGTACCGCAGGCGTTCGAACAGGCGGCGTGACTTCTCCTCGTCCCAGCGCACCGCGCTGCCCTTCGGGGTGGGGATGCCGACCCCCGACACCGGCACGTTGATGCGCTTGCCCTTGCCGCCGCTGACGTCCTGGACCGCGCGGACCATGGAGACGAGGTCGCGCAGGCCCATGCCGCGGTCGACGACGAGGGTGTCGAGGCCCGCGCTCAGCGCGGGGTAGAGCGTCGCCGGGTTGAGCACGGTGTCCGCGGTGGCGGCCTGGTGGGCCAGGGCCGACAGGAACTTCTGCTGGTTGAGGGTCCGCCCGAGGTCGCCGTCGGCCTCCTGGTGGCGCTGGCGTACGAAGGCGAGGGACTGGGTGCCGTCGAGCGTCTGGCAGCCCTTCTTCAGGTCGGCGCCCGACTTCTCGTCCCGGATGTCCCGGTCCAGGCACATCCGTACGCCGCCGATGGAGTCGACGATGTTCACGAACCCGGCGAAGCCGATCTCCGCGTAGTGGTCGAGGCGCAGGCCGGTGTTGTACTCGACGGTGCGGGCGAGGAGTTCGGGCCCGCCGTCCGCGAAGGCCGCGTTCAGCTTGTTCTTCGCGGGGCCCCAGCGCTTGCCGGTGGACGGGCGCACGTACGAGGGGATCGTCACCCAGGAGTCGCGGGGCAGGCTGACCATCGTGGTCCCGGAGGCACCCGTGTGCAGCAGGATCATCGAGTCCGTACGGCGCCCGGACGCGCCGCCGGTGTGCAGGTCCTTCTGCTGGCCCGGGGTCAGCCCCTCGCGGCTGTCGGAGCCCACGATCAGATAGTTCGTGCCCTCGCCGGGCGGCGGGCGGTGGCCGTACGCGCCCAGGTCGACGTCGCGGTTCAGCCGCGTCTCGGCCCACGCGTACGTGCTGAGCGGCGTCGCGAGCAGCACGGCGAGCAGGACGAGCAGCAGCCGGCGCACGGGCCGGCGGCGTTTGCGCCGGCGCGAGCGGGGGCGTCTGGGCGGTGGCCGCAGCGGCGTGGAGCGCTCCTCCGCGCCGCGCCACGGCGGCCCGTACGGGTCCGGCCGTCCGCCCGCTCCCGGCACGGACCGCACGGGACCCGCGCGCTCCGCGCCGTGGGTACGCAGGTGTTCCCCCTGCCCGGTGGGCGGGGTGCCGTCGACGACCCACTGGTCAGACGGGTCCTTCACGGTCGACTCCCCTCTTGCGTCCGGTCACTTGGACAGCGCCCCCGCCGTCCGTCTGGTCTGGTCCCCCCCGTTGAGGTGCTGGTCGCTGGTGCCGGCACGGAGCATGCGGTGCCACTTCAGCCGGGTGCCGAGCAGGGCGGTGATCACGGACTGGATGACCACCAGGTAGAGCAGCTGCCGGTAGACGAACAGCTGGAGCGGCAGCGTCCACAGCTCCCGCAGCCGCTCCCCGTCGAGGCGCAGCGCGTACCCGGCGGTGATCAGCTGCACGGCGAGGAAGCCCAGCCACACGAGCAGCGCCTGGGTGGGGTCGCGGAAGAACACGCCGTACAGCGCGAAGACGTCCACGACCGGCGCGATCAGCGGCAACAGGATCTGGAACAGCGCCAGATACGTCAGCCCGCGCCGCCCGAAGCGGCCCGCCGGGCCCATCTCCGCCACGGCCCTGCGGTGCTTCCACATCGACTGCAGGGTGCCGTAGCACCAGCGGTAGCGCTGGCGCCACAACTGGCGGAGGGTGCTGGGCACTTCGGTCCAGGCGACGGCCGACTCCTCGTAGACGACCCGCCAGCCGGCCCGCCACAGCGCCATCGTGAGGTCGGTGTCCTCCGCGAGGGTGTCCTCGCTGACGCCGCCGATGCCCATGAGGGCGTCGCGCCGGAACGCCCCGATGGCGCCGGGCACCGTCGGCATGCACTCCAGGACCTCGAACATGCGCCGGTCCAGGTTGAAGCCGATCACGTACTCGAGGTGCTGCCAGCGCCCCAGCAGATGGCGCCGGTTGCCGACCTTGGTGTTGCCGCTGACCGCGCCGACGGCGGGGTGGGCGAGCGGCTGCACCAGGCGGTAGAGGGCGTCGGGCTCGAAGACGGTGTCTGCGTCGACCATCACCACGATGCTGTGCCGGGCGTGCGCGAGGCCGGTGTTGAGCGCCCTGGGCTTGCCGCCGTTGGGCTGCCGTACGAGCGTCACGCGGCGATCGCCGAGCTCCTCGACGAGTTCGGCCGTACGGTCCGTGGAGCCGTCGTCGACCACGACGATCTGGAGCCGTGGGTACCGGGAGGCGAGCAGGGAGCGCACGGTGGCGACGATGCCCGCCTCCTCGTTGTGTGCGGGCACGAGCACCGTCACCGGCTCCATGACCTCACGCAGCCGCGGCGTGCCCGCACGGTGGCGGTCGACGCGGCGCACGTGCGCGCGGGCGTACAGGGCCAGCAGCACCAGACGCAGCACACCGAGCGCGCCGGCGATCCCGAGCACCCAGGCCATCGCGCGGGTGAAGGCGTGCCCGAGCGTCTGCGCCCACAGCAGGCCCTCGCCCTTGAGCCGTTCGGCCAGCGGCGCCGACGTGGCGAGCGTCGGCCGGCCGAGCCCCGCGGTGACGGTCGTGAACTTGTCGACGCGGGGGTTGTTCAGCAGCGCCCGCGCCTCCCGGTAGCCGAGGTCGGTGTGGCTGTACTGCCGTATCACTCCCTCCGACGGTCTTCGGGACTTGTGGTCGGAGGCCACCAGCAGATAGCCCTGCGCGGCCGCGCGCTTGGCGGCCCGCCACTCGGCGCCGCACAGCGTGTCGGCCGTGGTGGTGTGCGGCAGCCGCAGCAGGCGGGTGTTGACGCCCGCGGCGCCCGCCAGGGCGGTCTGCGTGAGCGACAGCTCCAGCCGGGACCGTACGGTGGACGAGGTGCCCAGGTCACCGCCGGTGTAGGTGTACGAGCCGATCTCGTGCCCCTCGGCCCTGATCCTGCGGACGATCTCAGGATGGCGCGCGGCCCGCGCCCCGTAGAGCATGAACGTCGCCTGCGCGTCGTGCTCGCGCAGCAGGTCGAGCAGGCGCGGCGTCCACGTCGGGTCGGGCCCGCCGTTGAACGTGAGCGCGGCCGTACGCGGCGGCATGCCCGCGGTCTCGACGCGGTCGCCGGTGATACGCAGCACCGGCCGCCCGTCGTCAGCCGCCCGCGGGATGGGCTCGGTGCACGGGCGTTTGGAGCGTGCGGCATCCACCTCGTGGGTGGTCCAGCCCTCGAAGAGCAGCGCCGTCGTGACGACGGGCAGTACGAGGAACAGCAGGACCCAGTGTCCGCGAGGTGGTGGCCGCAGTGCGTGCCGGGGGCTCACCGCTCGCCTTGCGGCGGGGCGGTCCGGTCCGTGGGGCGGTGCTCCGGCGGGCCCGTGGGGGCGTGCCCGCCGTCGGGGGTGTGTGCGCCGTCAGGGTCCTCCGTGCGCTGGGGGCGCTCCGTTCCGTTGCGGTTGCGTGCGCGGTCCGAGTCGTTGTCGTCGAGCCGGGAGTCGTGGCGTGCGTTGCTGGTCGGCAGCGGTTCGCTGATCTTCGGCGGTGCCTTGCCCGCGGGCTGCTGCAGTGCATGGAAGACAAGGGTGAGGAAGACCAGATATCCGGCACATGCGCAGCCGAGAACGGCCGCGAAGGACCGGAGGAGCCGTCGGCGCCGGCCCGAACGCTCGATGAAGACAGGGCGGTTGCGGCGACCGAGCCGCCTGCCCGGGCTCACGCCGCGCACGGTGCAGGGGCGGTGTCCCTTCTGCCGGAGGGGAGACTTCGCGGGCGGGCCCGGCGGGTGGTGCTGTGATCGCGTATGGAGGTGTGGGGGGTGGTCGCGCTGAACACGGGTGCTCCTGTGGGGGGAGGCTGTGGGGGGTTGTGTCGCTCTGTAGTTCTTGAGTGACGGGAGTACCGCACGGCGACGATACGGCGCAACTGTGACGTCATGTGATCGTTCTTGGTTCCTTCGCGTTACCTTCGGCTTGAACTCGACCCTCGCCCCTCGACCCGCCGCGTGACGTTGACGCCGGGCGTCTGTCGGGCACGGCGGGGGAGACGCTGCCCGGACACTGAGGACAGTGCCTGGGAAAGCGTTTTCTCCTGACTCCACGTTCTGTTCCCGTGAGTTGCGCGAAGGAACCGCCGGGACGGGGATCCCGCGGCGGTCGCGTGCCCGGCTGCAACTGCCCGGCGCGGTCCATGAATTCGCAGGCCAATCGCGTACGCGCGGACGCTGGCCCGGACGTGGGGCGGCCGGAGCCGGGTCCGTACATCGCGTACGCACCCCTCGACAAGTTCCTTCACCTCCGCGTAGCTTGCGTGGCAAGCGGTTTCTCGCTCGTGCCCGCAGTCGCCCGACCGGAGGCCAAGGAACTCGTGACCGCGCACAGCCCGATCGACCAGAATCCGACGGCCCCGCTGCCCGCCGCGAGCACCGCCCCCGGCCCCGGCGTCGTGCCCGAGTTCGCGCCGCCGCCCGCCGGCCGGCCGCGGCGCCGCTACGCGGTCGCCGGCACCGGGCACCGCGCCGGGATGTACGTCGCCGCCGTCACCGGCGAGCACGCCGACGTCGCGGAGCTCGTCGCCTGGCTGGACCCCAACCCCGTACGCATCGACCACTACGACGCGCAGGTCGGCCACGCCCTCGGCGCCAACGCCCCCGCGCGGCTGCCCCGTTACGCCCCTGACAGCCTCGAGCGCATGATCGGCGAGCAGTCCGTCGACACGGTGATCGTCACCAGCGTCGACCGCACCCACGCGGAGCTCATCGACCGGGCCCTGCGCGCCGGTGCCGACGTCGTCGTGGAGAAGCCCCTCGCCACCGACGCCGCCGGATGCAGGCGCATCACCCGGGCCGTCGCGGAGACCGGCCGCGATGTCGTCATGACGTTCAACTACCGCTACGCCCCGCGGAATTCGACGCTGCGCCGGGTCATCGCCGACGGCGCCGTCGGCGAGGTGACGGGCATCCACTTCGAGTGGGTGCTGGACACCCGGCACGGCGCCGACTACTTCCGCCGCTGGCACCGCGAGAAGGCCAACTCCGGCGGCCTCCTCGTGCACAAGGCCAGCCACCACTTCGACCTCGTCAACTGGTGGCTGAACGACGTCCCCACCCGCGTCTACGCCTCCGGCGGCCTGCGGTTCTACGGTGACGCCAACGCCGCCGCCCGCGGCATGGGCCCGCGCCCCGCGCGCGGCACCGGGGCCGGGGCCGGGGGTGATCCGTTCTGCCTCGACCTGCGGGACGACCCGCGGCTGGACGCGCTCTACCTCCAGGCCGAGCGGCACGACGGATACCGGCGCGACCAGGACCCGTTCGCCCCCGGCATCACCATCGAGGACAACATGTCCGTCCTCGTCGACTACGCCGGCGGCGCCACCCTCACCTACTCCCTGAACGCCCACAGCCCCTGGGAGGGCTACCAGGTCTCCGTCAACGGCACGCACGGCCGCGCCGAACTCCTCGTCGTCGAACGCGGGCACCTCGACGACGACGGAGACCCCGGGCTGGACCCCTCCGCCGCCGGAGGCGGCCCCGGCGGCGATCCCGTACGGCCCGCCGGACACCGCCTCGTCGTGCAGCGGCACTGGCGGCGCGCCGAGGAAGTCGCCGTCCCCGACGGCATCGGCGGCCACGGCGGCGGCGACGCCATCCTGCTGAAGGACGTGTTCCGCCGCGACCTGCGCGTGGGTACGGATCCACTCGGCCGCGCCGCCGGCTATCTGGACGGCATACGTGCCGTGGCCGTGGGCGCGGCCGCGAACGAGTCGATGCTGTCCGGGCAGCCGGTCCTCATCGACGACCTGCGGCTCGGTGTGCCGCTCGCGGGCGGCGTACGGCCGGAACCCGGGGACATGAAGGGGTGAGCACGACGCACACTGACGGCACGCACACCGACACGGCGGGCACCACGCACACCGGCACGGCGGGCACGGGCGCGGCGGGCACGGGCACCTCGCACACCGGCGAAGCCACCCTCGACCGCATCGACCGGCTGCGGCTCTCCTCGGTCACGCTGCCGCTGGCCGCGCCGGTCAGCGACGCGAAGGTCCTCACCGGCCGGCAGAAACCCATGACCGAAGTGGCCTTCCTCTTCGTGGAGATCGGCACCGAGCAGGGCCTGGAGGGCATCGGCTTCAGCTACTCCAAGCGGGCGGGCGGCCCCGGCCAGTTCGCGCACGCCCGCGAGATCGCCGACTGCCTGCTGGGCGAGGACCCCAGCGACATCGGCAGGATCTGGACCAAGCTCGTGTGGGCCGGCGCCTCGGTGGGCCGCAGCGGCCTCGCGACCCAGGCCGTCGCCGCGTACGACATCGCGCTGTGGGATCTGAAGGCCAGGCGGGCCGGGCTGCCGCTGGCCAAACTCCTGGGCGCGCACCGCGACTCGGTGCGCTGTTACAACACCTCGGGCGGCTTCCTGCACACGCCCACCGAGGAGCTCCTGGAGAACGCCGCCGCGGCCCTGGCCGGCGGCATCGGCGGCATCAAGATCAAGGTGGGGCATCCGGACGGCCGTCACGACCTCGCGCGGGTCGCCGCCGTACGCGAACACATCGGCGACGGCGTCCCCCTCATGGTCGACGCCAACCAGCAGTGGGACCGGCCCACCGCCCGGCGGATGGGCCGCGCCCTGGAGCCGTACGGGCTGGTGTGGATCGAGGAGCCCCTCGACGCGTACGACGCGCGGGGCCACGCCGCGCTCGCGGCCTCCCTGGACACCCCGGTCGCCACCGGGGAGATGCTGGCGAGCGTCGCGGAGCACACCGAGCTGATCCGCCACGGCGCCGCCGACGTCATCCAGCCGGACGCGCCGCGGATCGGGGGCATCACGCAGTTCCTCAAGCTGGCCGCGCTCGCGGAGCACCACCAGCTGGAGCTGGCCCCGCACTTCGCCATGGAGATCCACCTCCATCTCGCCGCGGCCTATCCGCTGGAGCCCTGGGTGGAGCACTTCGACTGGCTGGAGCCGCTGTTCAACGAGCGCCTCGAGATCGCGGACGGCCGTATGCGGCTCTCCGCACGGCCCGGGCTCGGCATCACCCTCAGCGATCAGGCCCGCGCGTGGACGGTCGCCGAACACGAGGCCGGCGTACGGGCCTGACCCCTGCCCGGCGCGGGCCGCACCCCCTGCCCGGCGCGGGCGCCGCAGACGACGGCAGTCGCACCGCCCGCGCCGGTACCACCCCGGCGGCGTCACGCGCCCCGGGCCCTCGTCCGTCGGCACGCGTCGTCGACCGTCAGGACGCGTCCTCGTCCGTCAGGCGGCGCAGCCGTTCGGCGTCGCAGGTGCGGGGGCAGGTGAGGCAGGCGTCGGCGGGCTCGATCGTGTAGTAGAGGCAGCAGCCGGAGCGGGTGCGGGTCGGGTACGACCGCCCGCCGGCCGCCGCGAGGCGGCGGAAGCCGGCGCCGTCGGGGAACGGCGGGAGGGCGGTGGGCAGCAGCGCCTCCGCCCGCGCCAGCGCGCGTTCCTCCTCACCGAGGACGCGGCCGAGGTACCAGACGCCGGAGACCAGGTCGTCGCCGATCATGCCCCACAGCGCGCGGGGGCCGCGGCGGATGTGCGGGCCGACGGCGGCGAGCAGCGGCCGTACGTGGTCGGCGACCGCGGCCCGCAGCTCCGCGTGGAGCGCCTCCTCGTGCGGGAGCACCCGTACGCCCGGGAGTTCGCGCGCGGGGTCATCGGGGAGGCAGGCGAACGCGCCGGACACGGTGACCTCCAGCGCCCCGGTCGCCAGGGATACCCGTACGTCCTGCGGCCGTACGCGCGGCACCCGGTGCTCCCGGTACCAGGCGCCGCTCATCAGCAGGGAGACGTTCCAGGCGTACGCGTGCAGCGCGCGGGACGCGGCGACGTCGCGGCGCACCGGACGCCCGTGGCGGTGAAGGAGGCGCTCGGCCTCGCCGCCGACGAAGGCGGCCGTCAGGTCCGGGTCGTCCACGAGTTCGGCGGCGGTCACCTGGCCCGGCGCCGTCGGCGCGTCCTGCGCCGCGATGCCCACCTGCAGTGACTCGCAGACGGCGGTGAGGCCGCGGTACCCCGCGGCGAGCAGGCTGGGGGCGTTCGCGGCAGTCGCCACTCCCGGGGGCTGCCGAACCTCGATCATCGTCACTCCTCGCTCACCGGCACGTGATCCACATAGTAAGGTAAGGCTCACTTTAGCCACGCCACGGCAGTCACATGCGCCCCGGGAGTGTCAGCATCCGTGCGGTTATACCTGCTTGCCCTCAACCCCACCGACTCGGTCACGGAAGGCTTCCTCCCCGCCGCCCGTGAACTCGGCCTCCGGGTGACCGTCCTCACCGACCGGCCCGAGGCGCACCAGGACGCCGCCGGCCGCCCGGGCGCCGCGGAGTACGAGGTCCTCGCCTGCGACGTACGCGACTTCCGCGCCGTCATCAGCCGCATCTCCGCACACCACCGCCCGGACGCCGTCTTCACCAACAGCGACCACCTGCAGACCCAGGTGGCCCTGGCCGCCGGCTACTTCGGGCTCCCCGCCAAGAGCTGGCAGGCCGCCCTGCGCACCAAGGACAAGGCGGAGATGCGCCGCCGCCTCGCCGCCTCCGGGCTCGACACGCTGTGGTCCGCCGAACTCCCCGCCGACGGCGGCCCGGCGGAGCTCACCGCGCTCCCGGTGCCGTACCCGTGCGTCGTCAAGCCGCGCGAAGGCGTCGCCAGCGAGGACGTCTTCCTCGCCACCTCGCCCGCCGAACTGGCCCGCCGCTGCGCGGAGATACGCGCGCGGCGGCCGAGCGCGGCGCTGGTCGTGGAGGAGTACCTGCCCGGCGAGCTGCACACGCTGGAGACGCTGGGCGACGGACGCGTACGGCACGTCCTGGGCGGCTTCCGCACCGAGCTGTCCGCACCGCCGTACTTCGTCGAGGAGCGGATGGCGTACGTGCCCGCCCCGCCCGAGCCCGTCGTCGCGCAGGTGCTCGCCCGGCTGGACGCGCTCGGCGTCGGACTGGGCGCCTGCCACACCGAGTTCACCGTGCACGCGGGGCGGGCCCGGATCGTCGAGGTCAACTACCGCGCCATCGGCGACCAGTGCGACCTGCTGCTCGCACGGCTCCTCGGCATCCCGCTGTTCGCGCACATCCTCCGCGTGCACCTGGGGGAGCCGCTGCCCGCCGACCTCGGCGCGCGTACGGACCGCCGGGCCCGGCTCGCGTACCCCTGCGCCGAGCGGGCCGGGACGCTCACCGCCGCCCCCGGCCCTGCCGACCTGAGCGCGGACGGCGTCGAGCTGACGTACCGCCCGCTGCGCGAGGTCGGCGAACGGCGCGAACTGCACCGCACCAACCGCGACTTCCTCGGCGTCGCCCGCGCCATCGGCCCGGACCAGGCGAGCGTGGACCGGGCCGTGGACGGCTTCCTGGCCGCGCAGCGCTGGGAGATCACCCCGTGACCGCGCCGCGCGCCACTCGGGCGGCCGCCACCGAGGCGGCCGACGCCGACCAGGCCGCGCTGGTGCTGCGCGTGCTCAGCGCGCTGCTGCGCGAGGACGTGGCGGGGCTGCGCACCCGGAGCACACCGGTCGACCGCCCGGACGGCCGCTGGCTGCGCCTCGCGTACGGGCCCGGCTCCGGGGCCGCCCTGCTGCTGCCGGTCGCCCCGGACGGCTTCCAGTGCGCGTACGCCGCCCGGCTGCCGCTGCTCGTACGGGAGCCGGACGGCGCCGAACTCACCGCACCCGGCGCTGTCCTGGCCGCGCTGGCGGCGTACGCGGACCCCGCCGACCGGGCGGGCTTCGACGCGTTCACCGAAGAGTGCCGGCAGACCCTGGCCACGATGCGGCTGCACACAGCGGCCTGGCCCGAGGTCGCGGACCGGCTCACCGCCCGTTACGGCGACGACCCGGCCCGCTGGGCCGGGCTCACCGGCGCCCTGGCGTACGACACGCTCGCCGCCCACCTCGACCACCCCGTCTACCCGGCCGCGCGCGGCCGCCTCGGGCTCACCCCCGCGCAACTGCGCGCCTGCGCACCCGAGTTCCACCCCCGCTTCGCCCTCCGCTGGCTGGCCCTGCCCCGGAGCGCGCTCACCGTACGGCGCCTCGCCAACCTGCCGCCAGGCTGGCCCACGCCCGCGCAAGTCGGCCTGCCCGGCGCCGACTCCAGCCACCTCGCCGTCCCCGTCCACCCCCTGACCCCGGACGCCCGGCTGCGGGACGCGCTGCGCGCCACCGGACTCGACGCGGGGGTGGCACCGGTCGAGGCCTCGCACCTCACGGTCGTACCGACGCTGTCCATGCGTACGGTCGCCCTCGCGGCCGACCCCCGCCACCACCTCAAACTGCCGCTGCCCACCGCCACCCTCGGGCTGCGCAACTCCCGCACCGTCAAGCCGGGCACCCTGGCCGACGGGGCGGCGTGCCAGCGCCTGCTGGAGACCGTCATCCGGCGCGAACCCCGCTTCCGGCACACCGTGCTCCTCGCCGACGAGACCTGCTACGCGCACGCCGGGCACGAACTCCTCGCCGTCCTCAGCCGCCGCCACCCGGCCGGGCTCGACGGCTCCCCCGTCGTACCGATGGCCGCGCTGCTCAGCCGGGCGCCCGACGGCCGCCTGCTGCTCGACCACCTCGCCGGCGCCTGCCACGCGGGCGACCCCGTCGCGTTCCTCGACGCCGTCCTCACCCTGCTGTTTGACTGGCAGACCACGCTGTTCGCGTACGGGATCGCGCTGGAGTCGCACCAGCAGAACATCTCCCTGGTGCTCGATCCGCCCGCGGGACACGCCCCGGCCCGTGTACGGCTGCTCCTCAAGGACAACGACGGGCCGCGGATCAACGCCACGCGGCTCCGCCGGGCACTCGGCCCGGACGCGGCGGCGTCCGCCCTCGCCGCGTTCGACGACACCCGTATCGCCGGTGACGGCGACGGCCCCGTCGCCGACCTCTTCACCACCATCACCGTCCATCTGTGCGCGGGCGCCTACGCGTTCGGGCTCGCCCGCCACGGCCGCGCGCCCCTCGACCGGCTGCTGCGGCTCGTACGGGACCGGCTGGCCGAGGCCGCCGAACGGCTCGGCACCGCACCCGGCGAACCCGGCGCCGTCCTGCGCGCGCACGTCCTCGACGCCGGGCGGCTGCCGGTCAAGGCCATGGTCACCGCGGGCACCCTGCTCACCAAGGAGCGCTCCGGCGCCGCCGACATCAACAAGCACTACACCAGCGGCCCGAACTACCTGCGTCCCTGGCCCTTATACCCCTCTCCCG
>NZ_CP031320.1:7210977-7420940 GCF_003355155.1 Streptomyces armeniacus
AAAAAAAAAAACTGTTACTTTTCGAGCCTGTTATTTTTCTGAAATTTGACTGTTTACATCAGATTATTGTCCTTTATATCTTAGCATGGAATAACAATCTGCATTACCGATACTACTTGTTGGTTTGATTTCTTTGTTCATGATACCTAGGGACAGTCTTTGACATTTGTATCCGATGCTAGCCCCGCGCCCGCCCGCCCCAACACCGCCCACGGATTCCGCCGGACTCTCGGCGCGGTGGTTGCGCGCCGCGTCGGCGGGATGGATTCCCGCCGACGCCGACGCCGACGCCGACGCCGACGCGACGCCGCGGGCCGCATGGAGTGCGCCTGGGCGGCGCATCCGGCGGGCGTCAGCCCGCCGTGGATTCCGCGCAGCGGAAATCCTTCCGCCGCCGCGGCGCGTGACCACGATCGCGAGGGTCCGGCGGAATGCGCGACAGGCCGTCGTACGGCGTGGGGCTCGAGCCCGCCCGCACCCGTGCCGGAGTCGATTGTCAGTGGTCCGTGGGAGTATTCGGGACGTGGCAAAGACAGCATCGCAAGACACCGTTCCGCGCCTGCTCCTCATGGACGGGCACTCCCTCGCGTACCGCGCGTTCTTTGCGCTGCCCGCGGAGAACTTCTCCACCACCACCGGCCAGCCGACGAACGCGATCTACGGCTTCGCGTCGATGCTCGCGAACACCCTGCGTGACGAGGCGCCCACGCACTTCGCGGTGGCGTTCGACGTGTCGCGCAAGACCTGGCGGTCGGAGGAGTTCGCGGAGTACAAGGCGAACCGCTCCAAGACTCCCGACGAGTTCAAGGGACAGGTGGAGCTCATCGGGGAGCTGCTCGACGCGATGCGCGTCAAGCGCTTCGCCGTGGACGGGTTCGAGGCGGACGACGTCATCGCCACGCTGGCCACGCAGGCGGAGGCGGAGGGCTTCAAGGTCTCCATCGTCACCGGCGACCGGGACTGCTTCCAGCTGGTCAGCGACCAGGTCACGGTGCTGTATCCGACGAAGGGTGTCTCGGAGCTGACCCGCTTCACGCCGGAGAAGGTGCAGGAGAAGTACGGCCTGTCGCCCGAGCAGTATCCGGACTTCGCCGCCCTGCGCGGCGACCCCTCCGACAACCTGCCGGGCATCCCCGGCGTCGGCGAGAAGACCGCGGCGAAGTGGATCAACCAGTTCGGCTCGTTCGCCTCCCTCGTGGAGCGCGTCGACGAGGTGAAGGGCAAGGCGGGCGAGAAGCTCCGCGAGCACCTGCCGTCCGTGCAGCTCAACCGCCGGCTGACCGAGATGGTGCGGGACGTCGAGCTGTCCGAGCGCCCCGCCGACCTGGAGCGCGCCCCGTACGACCGGGACGCGCTGGCCGTCGTGCTGGACGCCCTGGAGTTCCGCCACCAGAACTTCCGCGAGCGGCTGTTCGCCGTGGACCCCGGTGCCGCCGAGGAGGAGCCGGCCGCCCCGGCCGCCGGCATCGCCGTGGACGGCGAGGTGCTCGGCGCGGGCGAGCTGCCCGGCTGGCTGGAGGAGCACGGCTCGGCCGGCCCGCTCGGCCTGGCCACGGCCGACGTGTGGCAGCTGGGCAGCGGCAGCGTCAGCGAGATCGCGCTGGCCGCCGTCGGCGGCCCCGCGGCCTGGTTCGACCCGGCGCAGCTGGACGAGGCCGACGAGAAGGCGTTCGCGTCGTGGATCGCGGACGCTTCCCGGCCGAAGGTGCTGCACGACGCGAAGGCCGTCATGCGGGTCTTCGCCGAGCACGGCTGGCAGGTGGACGGCGTCCGGATGGACACCGCGCTCGCGGCGTATCTGGTGAAGCCGGGCCGCCGCTCGTTCGCGCTGGACACGCTGTCGGTGGAGTATCTCGGCCGCGAGCTGGCGCCCGCGCCCGCCGAGGGCGGCGGGCAGCTGGCCCTCGGGGTGGAGGAGGACGAACAGGCCGAGGCCGACGCCCTGATGGGCAAGGCCCGCGCCATCCTCGACCTCGGGGAGGCGTTCGAGGGCAGGCTGGCGGAGGTCGGCGCGGCGGAGCTGCTGCGCGACCTGGAGCTGCCGACGTCGGCGATGCTCGCCGAGATGGAGCGGGCGGGCATCACGGCCGACCGCGAGTGGCTGACCGGCCTGGAGCAGCAGTTCGCGGACGCCGTGCAGCAGGCGGTCACGGAGGCGCACGCCGCGGTGGGCCACGAGTTCAACCTCGGCTCGCCCAAGCAGCTGCAGGAAGTCCTCTTCGGCGAGCTGGGCTTGCCCAAGACGAAGAAGACCAAGACGGGTTACACCACGGACGCGGACGCCCTCGCCTGGCTCGCGGCGCAGACCGACCACGAGCTGCCGGTGCTGATGTTGCGGTACCGCGAGCAGCAGAAGCTGCGCACCACCGTCGAGGGCCTCATCAAGACGATCGCGCCCGACGGCCGTATCCACACCACGTTCAACCAGACGGTGGCCGCCACCGGCCGGCTGTCCTCGACCGACCCGAATCTGCAGAACATCCCCGTCCGCACCGACGAGGGCCGCGCCATCCGCCGCGGCTTCCGGGTCGGCGAGGGGTACGAGTCGCTGCTGACCGCCGACTACAGCCAGATCGAGCTGCGCGTGATGGCGCACCTGTCCGACGACGAGGGCCTGCTCGAGGCGCTCACCTCGGGCGAGGACCTGCACGACACCGTCGCCTCGCAGGTGTTCGGGGTGCCCACGACGCAGGTCGACCCGGAGATGCGCCGCAAGATCAAGGCGATGTCGTACGGACTGGCGTACGGGCTCTCGGCGTTCGGGCTCTCCCAGCAGCTGAGCATCACGCCGGACGAGGCACGCAGGCTGATGGACAACTACTTCGAGCGGTTCGGCGGCGTCCGCGACTATCTGCACCGGGCCGTCGAGGAGGCGCGGGCCATCGGGTACACGGAGACCATCATGGGCCGCCGCCGCTATCTGCCGGACCTCACCAGCGACAACCGGCAGCGCCGCGAGATGGCCGAACGGATGGCGCTGAACGCCCCGATCCAGGGCACCGCCGCCGACATCGTCAAGGTCGCGATGCTCCGCGTCGCCAAGGCGCTCCGCAGCGAGCAGCTGGCGTCGCGGATGCTGCTCCAGGTGCACGACGAGATCGTCCTCGAAGTCGCCCCGGGCGAACGGGCGCAGGTCGAGGAGCTGGTGCGGCGCGAGATGGCGGGCGCGGTGGAGCTGCGGGCACCGCTGGACGTGTCGGTGGGCTCCGGCGAGGACTGGGAGTCCGCGGCGCACTGAACGGCACGCGGAGCGGGGGCCGTACGGGGGGCGGACCCGTACGGGACCGGGCGGGGCCGTGGGGAACCGCGTACGGGACCGGGACCGTACGGCGCGGTGAACGAGCGGCGTACGCGGCTCCCGCCCCCCGTCACGACTCGGCACCAGCCGCCATGAGACGCAAAGGGACGCTGACTTAGGGCCCGCAGTTGTCGTAGGGTCACCAGATGTTGGAGTCAGCAGGTCCGCAGGGGAGAGGGCGGTCTGATCGATGGCGCGATATCGCGGCAGGCACGCGGCGGCGAAATTCAGCGAGTTCAGCGGTGCCAGACTCCGCAGAAGTGTGAGCACCGCCGCCGTGGCGGCAGCGGCCATGGCCGCGCTCACGGCGTCCCAGGCCCCGGGCCTGGACGTGGTGCAGCCGGGCGGTGACGACGACGACCGGCAGTCCGAGGCGCCCGACAGCAACGGCCCCGGCGACGACTCGTATCACACCGAGCTGCCGCCGCTGGAGTCACCGGCGCCCGACGGCGATCCGGAACGCGCCGAGGGGGACGCGTCCGGAGTGCCGGCGACGGTGCTGGCGGCGTACAAGAAGGCGGAGAAGTCCCTCGCCGGTTCCGACGCCGGCTGCAGCCTGCCCTGGGAACTCCTCGCCGCCATCGGCAAGGTGGAGTCCGGGCAGGCGCGCGGCGGCGCCGTCGACAAGGCGGGCACGACGCTCAAGCCGATCCTGGGCCCGGTGCTGAACGGCGCCGGCTTCGCCCGCATCACCGACACCGACAGCGGGGTCTACGACGGCGACGCGACCTTCGACCGCGCGGTCGGCCCCATGCAGTTCATCCCGTCCACCTGGGCCCGCTGGGGCGCGGACGGGAACGGCGACGGACGCCGCGACCCCAACAACATCTTCGACGCGGCGCTGGCCGCGGGCGAGTACCTCTGCGCGGGCGAACGGAACCTGTCGGTGAAGGCCGACCTGGACCGCGCCATCCTCAGCTACAACCACTCGCAGGACTATCTGCGCACCGTCCTGTCGTGGCTGGAGTTCTACCGCAAGGGCGTGCACGAAGTGCCCGACGGTGACGGCCCGCTGCCCGACACGGACGGCCCCGGCGGCAACAGCCGCCCCGGCGGCGAGCCGTCGAAGAACCCGGGCACGCCGTCGAAGAAGCCCGGCGGCGACAAGCCGGGCGGCGACGGCGGCGGCGACAAGCCCAAGGACCCCGGCGGCGAGGACCCGGGCGGCGACAACCCCGGCGGGGAGGACCCGGGTGGCGACCCGGGCGGTGAGGACCCCGGCGGCGAGGACCCGGACGAGCCGTCCCCGGCGGTGCCCAACGCGCTGAAGCACGTGGGCGACCGGCAGCAGACGGCCATCGAGGGCACCCGGTTCGCCAAGCCCTTCAAGGTCCGTGCGACGGCCTCGGGCGGCAAGCCCGTGGACGACGTACGGGTGGAGTACGCCATCGTCGGCGCCACCGAGGCGACGTTCTCCGGCGGCGCGAAGAAGGCCACGGTCCGCACCGACGGCGACGGTGTCGCCACCGCGCCGACGCTGCGCGCGGGCGGCAAGACGGGCGAGTTCAAGGTCCGCGCCACGGTCGTCGGCCGCAGCCTCAACGCCGAGTTCACCGCCACGGTCAAGGCGAAGCCGCAGGCCGACACGGTGGCCCGCACCGACGACAAGGTGCTCACCGCGGTGGCCGGCGGCGCGTTCGCCGACGCGGTCGAGGTGAAGGCCAGCTACAAGGGCCAGGTGTCGGCCGACACCCCGATGACCGCCACGATGGTCACGGAGACGGGCACGCCCGTGGAGAACGGCCCCTTCTTCAAGGACGCCGACGGGAAGCCCGTACGCGCCCTGAAGGGCCTGAAGACGAACGACAAGGGCGTGCTGAGGCTCCCGGAGATCTTCGCGGGCGCCAAGGAGGGGACGTACCACCTCCGCATCGCCACCGGCGACGGCTCCGCACACCTGATGGTCCAGCTGAACGTCACCAAGGGCTGACGCCCGGCCGCCCGCGCCACCGCCGTGGTGCCCTGCCCTCATGGGATCCGGGGCAGCGCACCACGGCGGTACGACGCGCCCGCGCGCACCGCGGGCGCGTTCGCGCGCTCAGCCCGTACGGCCGCGCGCTCAGCCCGTACGGCCGGTTCTCAGTCCCGTTCGCAGACGAAGATCGCCGTGCCCGGGATCAGGGCACCCCGCAGCGGTGACCAGCCGCCCCACTCCTGCCGGTTCCAGGCGGGCCATTCCGGTTCCACCAGGTCCATCAGCCGGAAACCGGCGGTCACCACATCCCGTACCCGGTCGCCCATGGTCCGGTGGTGCTCGACATAGACGGCGCGGCCCGACTCGTCCTGTTCCACATACGGTGTGCGGTCGAAGTACGAGGCGGTCAGCGTCAGCCCTTCCGGGCCGGGCTCGTCGGGGAACGCCCAGCGCACCGGGTGGGTGACCGAGAAGACCAGCCGGCCGTGCGGCCGCAGCACCCGGCGGACCTCACGCAGCACCCGTACGGGGTCGGCGACGAACGGCAGCGCGCCGTACGCCGAGCAGGCCAGGTCGAACGACCCGGCCGCGAACGGCAGCGCCCCCGCGTCCCCTTCGACCAGCGCCACCGCGCCCGCCCCGCCGCCGCTGCCCGTGCCGACGGTGCCCGCCTGGTCCCCGATGCGCCGCGCGTGCTGGAGCTGCCGGTGCGAGAGGTCGAGCGCGACCGGCCGCGCGCCCTGCTCCGCGAGCCAGCGCGAGCACTGCGCCGCGCCCGCGCCGATCTCCAGCACGCGCCGTTCGCGCAGCTCCGCCACCGGGCCCAGCAGCCCCGCGTCGGCCTCGTCGAGGCCCTCCGGGCCCCACACGAAGCGGTGGTCGCCGAGGAAGTCGCCGTGTTCCCGCTGGTAGTCGTCGGCGTTCCGGTCCCACCAGGCCCGGTTCGCGCTGCTGCTCTCCGTCTCGCCGGACTCACGGCGCGTGGCCTCCGGCTCGTGGTCTTGGCTCATCGCGCCCGTCGTCGTAATGTGCGGAAAAAGCTGGTAGGGGCGGGGCCGTTGCGCCGCGCGGAGTGCCCTCCAGCGAATTGTGCCGGGAATGGGTGGTTACGCCCCGGGTGTGCTCGTTCGCGCATTGACCGTGCCCGGCTGCCCCCGTATGCTACAAGTTGCGCTGCGGGCCTGCGCTCCTCAGACATAGCAGGTCGCGCTCGCATCGTTGTATGTCCCCCAGGATTCTGTCTGAAAGGATCCGGCTGGCTGCATGTGATGCGATACGGGTTCACGGCGTAGCAGTACCTACGACTCAATGTCCGTACCGGAGCCCTTTTCCACATGACGAGCAGCACCGAGACCACCGTGACCACCCCGCAGGTTGCGGTAAACGACATCGGTTCCGAGGAAGCCTTCCTCGCCGCGATCGACGAGACGATCAAGTACTTCAACGACGGCGACATCGTCGACGGCGTCATCGTGAAGGTCGACCGGGACGAGGTCCTGCTCGACATCGGTTACAAGACCGAGGGCGTCATCCCCTCGCGCGAGCTGTCGATCAAGCACGACGTCGACCCCAACGAGGTCGTCGCCGTCGGTGACGAGATCGAGGCCCTTGTTCTCCAGAAGGAGGACAAGGAGGGGCGCCTGATCCTCTCGAAGAAGCGTGCCCAGTACGAGCGGGCCTGGGGCACGATCGAGAAGATCAAGGAAGAGGACGGGATCGTCACCGGCACCGTCATCGAGGTCGTCAAGGGTGGTCTCATCCTCGACATCGGCCTCCGTGGCTTCCTGCCGGCCTCGCTCGTCGAGATGCGCCGCGTCCGCGACCTCCAGCCCTACGTGGGCAAGGAGCTCGAAGCCAAGATCATCGAGCTGGACAAGAACCGCAACAACGTGGTCCTGTCCCGCCGTGCCTGGCTCGAGCAGACCCAGAGCGAGGTCCGCCAGACCTTCCTCACCACCCTGCAGAAGGGCCAGGTGCGCTCCGGTGTCGTCTCCTCCATCGTCAACTTCGGCGCGTTCGTGGACCTCGGCGGTGTCGACGGTCTCGTGCACGTCTCGGAGCTGTCCTGGAAGCACATCGACCACCCCTCCGAGGTCGTCGAGGTCGGCCAGGAGGTCACGGTCGAGGTCCTGGACGTCGACATGGACCGCGAGCGCGTCTCCCTGTCGCTGAAGGCGACCCAGGAAGACCCGTGGCAGCAGTTCGCCCGTACGCACCAGATCGGCCAGGTCGTTCCCGGCAAGGTCACCAAGCTGGTGCCGTTCGGCGCGTTCGTCCGGGTGGACGAGGGCATCGAGGGCCTGGTGCACATCTCCGAGCTGGCCGAGCGCCACGTGGAGATCCCGGAGCAGGTCGTCCAGGTCAACGACGAGATCTTCGTCAAGGTCATCGACATCGACCTGGAGCGCCGCCGCATCAGCCTCTCGCTGAAGCAGGCCAACGAGGCCTTCGGCGCCGACCCGTCGATCGTCGAGTTCGACCCGACGCTGTACGGCATGGCCGCCTCGTACGACGACCAGGGGAACTACATCTACCCCGAGGGCTTCGACCCGGAGGCCAACGACTGGCTCGAGGGTTACGAGAAGCAGCGCGAGGAGTGGGAGCACCAGTACGCCGAGGCGCAGGTCCGCTTCGAGCAGCACCAGGCGCAGGTCGTCAAGTCCCGCGAGGCCGACGAGCAGGCCGCGGCCGAGGGTGCCGCCTCCGGTGCCCCCGCCCAGCAGGGCGGTGGCGGCGGCGGTCAGCCGAGTGGCGGCGGCCAGGGCGGCGGGTCGTACTCCTCGGAGTCGTCCGACGACTCCGGCGCGCTGGCCTCGGACGAAGCGCTGGCGGCGCTCCGCGAGAAGCTGGCCGGAGGCCAGAGCTGATCCGCTGAGGACCGGCTGAAGGCAGCACAGCAGCAAAGCAGCACACGAGTGAGGCCCACCCCGCGCGGGGTGGGCCTCACTCGCGTGTGTACGCGGTGCGGCTGTCCGGCCGGTCTGCCGCCGTCCCTCAGGCCCTCAGGCACTCAGGCCCTCAATCCCTCAGTCGCCCACCGGAACACCGGGGTTGGTGAGGCCCTTGCCGCCCGTGACGGTGTTGTCGCCGGTCACCGTGACCGGGCAGTCCTGCTCGTCGTAGTTGGTGACGTTGATGGCGAACCGGTCTGGCCCCGAAGCGCCGTTGAGATCGGACTTGTTGCCGCGGAACACCGTGTCGCAGCCCCAGCCGTCCTGGGCGTCGTGGGTCTGGTAGCCGTCGTTGGTGGTGTTCTTGCCGGTGTTGTTCTCGACCAGCACGTCGTTGCCCTTGATGTCGACCCAGGAGTCGTCGTAATTGGCCCCGGTGAGGCCGTTCCCGTCGAAGGTGTTGCCGACGATACGGGCGCCGGTGGTGCCTTCCTTGATGTCGATGTTCTCGCCGCGGATGTCCGGGCCGAGAGTGTTGCCCTCGATGAGGATGCGGTCGCTCTTGTCGTCGGTGCCGCCCGCGCTGCCGACGTAGACGCCCTCGCCCATGCCGCGGCCGTCGTTCCCTGTGTCGTAGATCGTGGAGTTCGTGATCGAACCGTCGGAGCTGGACTCGCGGAAGTGCACGCCCTCCATGTCCAGGCCGTGCACGGTGACGGAGTCGATGTGGACGCCGTTCGCGGCGTCCATCATGATCCCCTTCTGGCCGCCGGTGACCGTGAAGCCCTCGAGTTTCCAGTGCGACGCGCCGTCCAGGTGCAGGCCGTAGCCGCCGCCCGCGGTGAGGACGGCGTCGGCGGAACCGGTCAGGGTGATGGGGGCGGAGCCGCTGCCGGACGCGGTCGTCTCGAAGTTGCCCTCGTACGTGCCGTCCGCGAGCTGGATGGTGTCGCCGGCCTGGGCCGAGCCGAGCGCGTCCTTGAGTCCGGCGGCGTCGGAGACCTCGATGACCTCGGCCGGGCCCGTGCCGTTCCCCGGACCGCTCCACGGGCCGTTCTCCGGGCCGTGCCCCGTGCCGGAGGGAGCGCCGACCGCGACCGTGCCGACGGCGATCACGGCTCCGATACCGGCCAGGGCGACCGTGGACAGGGCGGTACGTCTGCGGATGAGCATGGGGGGCTCCTCGAAGAGTGGCCGGTTCAGTGACATGAATGACGGCCGTTGACATGAACACCTCTGAGTGGTGGGGAAGTTACGGTCGCCGCACACCGCCGTCAAGGACTCTGACGCATTTGGTCTGGACCTTGACGCGCCGGTCGTGCGGGAATGCGGACCGTCACCGGCGTGTTGGCGCCTACGTAGCGAAGGAGCTGAACGTGCTGGAACCGAAGGGTTTGTACGAGTGGGAGCCCGCGGGGCTGCGGGCCGTCGACGAGATCATCGGCGGCGCCGACAGCGGCGGCCTGGTGCTCCTCTACCACTTCGAGGGCTTCATCGACGCCGGTGACACAGGCGCCCAGATCGTGGAGCAGGTGCTGGACACGCAGCCGCATCTGACCGTGGCCCGGTTCGACGTGGACCGGCTCATCGACTACCGCGCCCGCCGCCCCGCGATGACGTTCAAGCGGCACCGCTGGGTCGCGTACGAGACACCGCAGCTCGAGCTGCGCCTCGTACGGGACGCGACCGGCGCGCCGTTCCTGCTGCTGTCCGGGCCGGAACCGGACGTGGAGTGGGAGCGGTTCACCGAGGCGATCCGCGAGATCGTCGAACGCACCGGCGTGCGGCTGGCGGTGACGTTCCACGGCATCCCGATGGGCGTGCCGCACACGCGGCCCGTCGGCCTCACGCCGCACGGCAGCCGCACCGACCTGGTGCCGGGCTACCGTTCGCCGTTCGACGAAGCGCAGGTGCCGGGCAGCGCGGCGGCGCTGGCGGAGCTGCGACTGAGCGAGTACGGGCACGACGTCGTCGGCGTCGCCGCCCACGTGCCGCACTACATCGCGCGCTCGACGTACCCGGACGCGGCCCTCGTCGTCCTCGAATCGATCACCTCCGCCACCGGGCTGGTCCTCCCGGACATCGCGCTGCGGCTGCGCAGCGCGGCACTCAAAACACAGAACGAGATCGAACGGCAGCTCGCGGAAGGCGACGACGAACTCGTCTCCGTCGTACGGGGGCTGGAGCAGCAGTACGACGCGGTGGCGGGGGCCGAGACGCGCGGGAACCTGGTCGCGGAGGCCGTCGACCTGCCGTCCGCGGACGAACTGGGCGAGGTCTTCGAGCGCTTCCTCGCCGACCTGGGCGGCGGGGACCCCGGCCTCGGGCCGGAGCCGGGAACCGGGCCGGGCAACGGGCAGGGCACCGGGCCCGGCGACGACGGCTGACGGGCGGGGCCGCCCGCATCTTCCGGGGAAAAGCGGGTGCGGGACCGGCCGTCCGCAGGGGATGGTTGTCGTGCGCGGGGGCGGCTCCGGGCTGTGCTTCCTTCTCCTTCCTCTCTGAAAAGAAACCAGTAGCGCACCTACTCTCCGCCCCCGCGTTCCGCATGTCCTGCCACGGGGGCGGCATGCGTCACGGGGACGAGGGGGACGGGGGACGCCGGTATGGACGCCGACGACGTGGACCAGGTGCTGCTGCGCCGCCGCCACGCGGTGTGGGTGCGGCCGGAGCGTGCGGACGAGCACGCGGGAGGGCATACGTACGAGGGCGGGGGCGCGACCGGAAACGCGGACACGGCCGTGTACGCGCGGGGGGACATGCGGGGGGATGTGCGCGGGGACGCGCCCGTGCCGGCGCGCCGTACCGCCGAGGGCCTGACCGCACTCGACGCCGAACTCGCCGACCGCGGCCACCTGTTGACCGCCCCGCTGCGCCAGGCCCTCGCCGCGCTGCCCCACGACGCCCTCGCCGAGCAGGGCAAGCGGCTGCTGGCCGGCGTCGACGCGCTGCTCGGCGCGGACCGTACGCACCTGCCGCTGTTCCGGGACTTCCCGGAGTCCGTCCCGTACGGGGACGCCCACAGCCTCTACACCACCCGTATCCGCGCCTTCCTCGCCGCGCAGCCCGACCAGCCCTGCATGGTCTGCGGGGCGGTGCCGGGCGGCGCCGGCCAACTGCGGGGCTGCGGCCACCTCGTGTGCCGCCACTGCTGGGCGGTCGCCGGGTGGTCGTGCTGCGAGGAGTGCTGCGACTGGTTCGACTGCCCTGTCTGCCTGGAGCGTTACCCGACGGGGGAGCCGACCTCGCCCTGGGAGGACCGGGACCGGGACCGGGACCGCGGCAGGGTGCCGGAGCCCGATCGGGACCGGGAGCCGGACCGGAAGCCGGGCCGGGGCGCGACTCCGGGCGCCGACGGCGTGCTGCGCTTGCTCCACCTCGCGCCGTCGCGCGCCGCCGCCGTCCACGCCGAGTTGGCCGCGCTCCTCGCCCGCCGCACCCCGCTGAACCCGCAGGACCACGACGACCTGTACGTGCTGCTCGCCGGGGCCGCCGAGGCCGCCGAGGCCGCCGGGGCCGCCGGGGCCGCCGGGGCCGCCAACACCCCGCACGCGCCGGGCGACCCGGGCACGGCGCCGGGCTGGCTGCCCGCGCGCATCCCGCTGCGCGAGAGCAAGGCGCTGGCCCTGGACGTACTGCTCGGCGGCACCCCGGACCCCGGGACGTACGCGGAGATCCTGCGCGCCCGCGTCGACACCGCGACCGACGTGCTGCGCCTGCTGTGCGTCCGTTCCGGCGGCGACCCCGACCTGCTGACGCCGCCGCATCGCATCACCGGCCTGCCGCGCCCGCTGCGCCGCGTGCTGCTCCAACTGCTCGACGGCCTGCCCTTCGCGTCGCTCGCCGAGGACCTGGCCCGGCACCCGGTGCTGTGGAAGCGGGTGGCCGAGCGGCTGCACCCCTTCGAGTACGCGGCCCGGCACCCGCGCGCCGCGCTGGCCTTCGCCGCACTGCGCGGCACGGACGTCACCACGGGCACGCCTCTGGCCGAGCTGCTGATCGCCGAGGCCGGACGGCACCCGGACCACATACGCCTCACCGGCCGCAGACTGCGGCTGACCACCTGGGCGGCGCGCGTGGAAGACGCGCTGGCGTCGTACGACGTGGCCACCGCCGCCGCGCTGCTCGCCGCCCGGCCCGGCGAACTGCTGCGCCGCCTCGGCCAGTTGCTCAGCCGCGCCGCCGCGACGGGCGGCCCGCTGCCGGACGCCGTGACCGACGCGCTCGCGCACGCGCTGCCGAAGACAGCGCCCGGGCCGCTCCTGGGCGCACTCGGCGCGCTGCGCGCCCGCGCGCTGCCGCAGGGCGGGGGCGGCAAGCCGGCGGCGTACGCCACGGCGCCGCTGCCCGCGAGCCGTTACGTGTACGGGGCGTACGGCGCGTACGGCGCGTACGGGGGCGACGGCGCGTACGACACCGGCCCGCGCCGCGTGTTCTTCCCGCGCGGCAGCCTGACCCGCGCCTTCGCGGTGCCCGACCAGCGCCCTGGGCTGGCCCCCGACGTGGTGGCGAGCGTGTGCGCGCTGCTCGAGGGCGAGATCCTGGACCGGCTCGCGGCGGGGGTGCGTACGGGAGAGGCCCCGGCGCTCGCGCCTGCGCCCGCGCCCTCGCCCGCACCCGCCCCGTACGACGCCGCCGTCCTGGACACCGGCCTCGCCGACCTCCCCGTGCCCGCCGCCGAACGCGGCGCCGCCGCGTCCCTCGTCGCCATCCCGCGCGGCAGCGCGCTGCCGATGCCGGGCGCGGACGGCCGCGTACGGCTGTTCCTGCACTGGACGCAGCCGCGCGGCGTGCGCGTGGACCTCGACCTGTCCGTCGCGATGTACGACGAGACCTGGCGTTTCCTGGGCCTCTGCGACTACACACGCCTCGAGTACGCGGGCGGCGCCGCCGTCCACTCCGGCGACCTCACGTCGGCGCCCGCGCCGCACGGCGCCACCGAGTACGTGGACCTCGACCCGGCGCGGCTGGCGAAGGCGGGCGTACGGCACCTGGTCACCGTCGTCTTCTCGTACAACGACGTGCCCTTCGAGGAACTGCCGGACGCCTTCGCGGGCTTCATGCGCCTCGACGCCGAAGACGGCGGGGCGGGCGCGACCGGTGCGGCCGAGCAGGGGGCGCGTGGTGCCCGGCGTACGCGTCGCCGTGCGCGCCGCGCCGCGGCCGCCGGGCCGCCCCCGCAGTACGACCCGCGTACGGTCCGGCAGCGCTTCGACCTCACCGGCGACACGAAGATCAGCGTGCCGATGACGGTCGACCTGTCGGCACGGCAGGCGCTGTGGACCGACGTCACGCTGGGCAGCGAGGGCGTCGGGCACAACGTCTGGCGGTACCGGAACCGGCTCGCCGCCCTCGGCCGCGACATGACCGACGCGTACCGCACCGGCACCCGCACCACGCTGTGGGACCTTGCGTGCTGGCACGCGGCGGCCCGTACGCGCGCGGGCGCGCCGGTCCTCGTACGGGCGTCGGCCGCGCCCGGGGGAGCGGAGCCGCACGCGTCGCGGGCGACCGACCTGCACACGTACCGGCGCCGCCGGGACGAGTCCCTGCCCGCCTTCGCCGCACGGCTGCGCGAGGGCTGGGCACCGGACGGAGTCGCGCGCGGCACCGCGCCCGCGCTCGAACCGGGCACGCGCGCCTTCTGCGCCCTCGTACAGGCCGACCTCCCCGGGCTGCCCGGCGACGTGACGGGGACGGCGTACCGGCTGTTCCCCGGCCCGTCCGACGCGGCCGCGCTGGAGCGGGTCACGGCGGGCGACCTCGTGGCGGAGCTGGCACCGCGCACCGTATAGCGTGGCGCGCATGGTGAAGGTGGGACTGACGGGCGGCATCGGCGCGGGCAAGAGCGAGGTGTCGCGGCTGTTCGCCTCGTACGGCGCGGTGATCGTGGACGCGGACCGCATCGCGCGGGAGGTCGTGGCGCCGGGTACGGAGGGGCTGCGGGCGGTCGTCGAGGAGTTCGGTGAGGACGTCCTCGGCCCCGACGGCGGCCTGGACCGGCCGAAGCTCGGCAAACTCGTCTTCGGCGACACGGGGCGGCTGGCCGCCCTGAACGCCATCGTGCACCCGCTGGTGGCCGCCCGCTCCGCGGAAGTGGAGGCGGCGGCCGGGCCGGACGCGGTGGTCGTCCACGATGTGCCGCTGCTCACCGAGAACGGCCTCGCGCCGCTGTACGACCGGGTGATCGTCGTGGACGCGTCGCCGGAGACCCAACTCGACCGGCTGGTACGGCTGCGCGGCATGACGGAAGCGGAAGCCCGCGCCCGGATGGCGGCGCAGGCGACGCGGGAGGAACGGCTGGCGGTGGCCGACGTGGTGATCGACAACGACGGCCCGCTGGAGGGGCTGGAACCGCAGGTCCGCAAGATCTGGCACGAGCTGCGGGGTGCCGGGGGCTGAGCGCGTGCGCCCCAGCCCTCTAAGCCCGTTCGGCGTTTGAGGACGGACCGGGGCCGTCGCCGGGTGGGTGTGTGTCCGCTTGCTGAGCGTCAACGGGGCGGTTGTGGGCCCACGGGCTGGATGGTGGGCCGTGAGCCTGTGGTGGCGGGCACGTTGTCGGTGGCCGGGGGCCGTCTTCAAGCGCCGGACGGGCTGGATTTGGCTTGGGTCCGCTGCGACATCTGGCCGGGCGCAGGTTGTCGGTGGTCGAGGGTCGTCCTCAAGCGCCGGACGGGCTGGTGAGTAGTGGGAGAGGGCCGTCGCGGGCATGTATTCCACGTCGTGCGGTCCGCCGTTCCCGTTCGCGTCCCGGGACGCGCGGCCCGCTGACGCGGGCCGGAATACGCGGGCCGCGTGGGGCGTTGTCGGCCCCGTACGCACCAGGTGAGGAGGATCTCTGTGTCCGAGTCCACGGCCTCGACCCACGTCATCGGATTCCGCGCGGCCGAGCAGCTGCTCGCTGCCCGTGATCCGCGCGGTGCTGTCAAACTGCTGGAGCCGGTCGTCGCCGCCCACCCCGAGAACACCGCCGCCCGGCTGCTCCGCGCCCGCGCCTACTTCCTGAGCGCCCAACTGCGGTCTGCCGAGAGCGAATTCCAGACGGTGCTGGAGCGGGAGCCGGACAACGCGTTCGCCCACTTCGCACTCGCCCGTACGCTGCAGCGCGCCGACCGGGGCGACGAGGCGCGCCGCCATTTCCGGCTGGCCGCCGCGCTCGACCCGCGCCCCGACTTCGTCGAGGCGGCGGACTTCCCGGACTGACGGCCGTACTGGCAGTACCGCAACCGGCCCTACGCCCGGCGCATGATCACGCGCCGGGCGTAGCCGCGTGCGGGGGTCGGCGGGCCGGGTTCGTACGGCGGTCCGCGATGTCCCGTGGGGTGGCGCGTCCTGGGCTACCGCTCCGGGGCCCGGCCGCACACAATGCGGAGGCCGGACCGAAGCACAGCCCGAACCCCACCGGGAGGAACTGTGAGACGCGGACGTAGACCCAGCCCCAGACCCCACCTCGGACCCAGCCCCGCAGCCCGTACTTACACTGCCAAACCAATCGTGCTTTTGCTTGAGTAAGACCGCCACCGCCGCGTTCTCCACGTGAGCCTTCGTCGGCAGAGTCAGATGTGTATAAAGGACAGGCGGCAGCGGAGGCCGCCGCAGGTCGGGTACGCCGCTGTAGTCCGGTGGTACGGACGCCGGGTGCTGTTCCAGCCGGTCCAACGCGGTCCGTACGGCGGCGCGCAGCACCGTGTGATGCCCCTCCGCCCAGTCCAGCGGAGTGCGCAGCACCTCGATGTCCGGTGCCACGCCGTGGTTCTCGACGGACCAGCCGTACGCGTCGAACCACGCCGCGTTCATCGGCACCGTGATCACCGTGCCGTCCATCAGCCGGTGCCGCCCGGTCATGCCCACCACGCCGCCCCACGTACGGCTGCCCACGACGGGCCCCAGCCCGAGCAGCCGGAACGCGGCGGTGATCATGTCGCCGTCGGAGGACGTCGCCTCGTCGGCGAGCGCGACGACCGGGCCGCGCGGGGCGTTGCCGGCGTAGCTCACGGGCTGTGCGTCGCGGGTGAGGTCCCAGCCGAGGATGACCCTCGTCAGCTTCTCGATGACAAGTTCGCTGATGTGGCCGCCGGCGTTGCCGCGTACGTCCACGATCAGCGCGGGCCGCGACACCTCCATCCGCAGGTCCCGGTTGAACTGGGCCCAGCCCGAGCCGCCCATGTCGGGGATGTGCAGGTAGCCGCACTTGCCGCCGCTGAGTTCGCGTACGACCTCGCGCCGCCGGGCCACCCAGTCCTGGTAGCGCAGCGGCCGCTCGTTCACCAGCGGGACGACGGCGACGCGGCGCGGCGGGCGCTCCGGGTCGGAGCGCGAGAACGTCAGCTCCACGGTCGTGCCGCCCGCCGCGGACAGCAGCGGCGCCGGCCCGGCGACCGGGTCGACCGGCCGCCCGTCCACGTGCGTCAGGGTGGCGCCCTCCCGGATGCCGGAGCCGGCCAGTGGCGAACGGGCCCTGGAGTCCGAGGAGTTGCCGGGCAGGATGCGGGCGATCTGCCACTCGCCCGCCTCCGTACGGGAGAAGTTGGCGCCGAGCAGCCCGATGGGCCGCTGGTAGTGCGGCGGGCCCTCGTTGCGGCGGGCGGCGGTGACGTACGCGTGGGAGGTGCCCAGTTCGCCGAGGACCTCGCGGAGCAGGTCGGCGAACTCGTCGGGGGACGCGATCCGTTCGACCAGCGGCCGGTACTGGTCCAGTACGGCGTCCCAGTCGATGCCGCACATGTGCGGCTCCCAGAAGTACGCCCGGATGAGCCGCCCCGCCTCGTCGAACGCCTGCCGCCACTCCGCCGCCGGATCCACCTCGTGCAGGATGCGGCGCAGGTCGAGGGGAGTGGTGGAGTCGGCGTCGGCGAGCTCGTTGGAGGGGATGACGCGCAGGTCGCCGCTGTCGCTGACGACCAGCCGGGTGCCGTCGCCGCTGAGCGAGAACCAGTCGACGTAGCCGCTGAGTTCGGTGCGCCGCGCCTTCACCAGGTCGAAGTGCTCCAGCGTGGGGCGGCCGGAGGTGTCGGCCGGGTTGACGAAGGTCTCGCCGAGCGCGCCGGAGATGGGGTAGCGCAGCCAGATGAGGCCGCCCCCGGCCACCGGGCGCAGCGCCGCGTACTTGGACGCGGCCACCGGGAACGGCGTCACGCGGCTCGCCAGCCCCTCCGCCTCGACCAGTACGGTGCCGCTCTCGGCCGCGCAGTCCTGCGGGTCGAGGCCGCCGGCCGCGGGCCGCCCGTCGGGGGACAGGGCGAATGGGGAGTGCGTCGCGGAGGACAGCGGCACCAGGTACGGGCGGCAGCCCAGCGGGAACGAAAGGTCGCCGGTGTGCACGTCGTACACGGGGTCGAAGCCGCGCCAGGAGAGAAACGCCAGATAGCGCCCGTCGTGCGTGAACACCGGCTGCTCGTCCTCGAACCGGCCGTCCGTCACGTCGATGACCGTACGGCTGCCGTCCAGCTTCACGATCTTGATCTGGCTGAGCGAGCGCCCGATGCCCGGGTGCGCCCAGGCCAGCCAGCGGGAGTCCGGGGAGTACGCGAGGTCGTGGACGGGGCCGTTCACGGACCGGATCACCTCGGTGACGCTGCCGCCCGTGCCGCCGTCGTCGTCCCCTTCGGATGGTTCCGGGACGCGTACGTCCACCAGCAGCAGCCGCCCGTCGTGCGAGGCCACCGCGACCGACTCGCCGTCCGGCGCGGCGCTCATCTCCCGCACCCGGCCCAGCCGGCCCGTGCCGACCCGGCGCGGCGTGCTGGGGCGGGTCGCGCGGGGCAGGTCCGCGATCTCGATGCCGTCCTCGCCGTCCGCGTCCGTGACGTACGCGATCTGCCCGCTGTCGCCGAGCATCACGGGCTGCCGCACCCGTACGCCGTGGGTGTCGGCGATCGTACGGGCGGGCCCGTCGCGGTGCGTCAGCCAGTACAGGCTGCCGCGTACGCACACGGCGCTGGCCCGCCCGGTGTGGTCGGCGGCGAGCGAGTCGACGTTGGCGGCGGCGGGCACCTGGTACGTACGGCGGCCGGCGCGCGGCCCGCCCAGCCGTACGCGGAGGCGGCGCGGGGTGCCTCCGGGGGAGAAGTCGTCGGCGAGCCAGATCTCGCCCGCGCACTGGTAGACGACGCGCTTGCCGTCGGTTGCGGCGTGGCGGGCGTAGAAGTCGTCGTGGTCGGTGTGGCGGCGCAGGCCGGTGCCGTCCGGCAGACACGAGTAGAGGTTGCCGACGCCCTCGTGGTCGGAGAGGAACGCGATCCGCTCGCCGACGAACATGGGGCAGTCCAGGTGGCCGTTCAGCTCCGGCAGCAGCCGTTCGCCGCCGAGCCACAGCCGGCCGGTGGCGCCGCCGCGGTACCGCTTCCAGGAGGCCGGTTCGTGCGGCGGCGTGCCCGCTAGCAGCAGCGTACGGCGCTCGCCGGCGTGTCCGCCGTCCTGCCCGCCGCCGCGTTCGGTCATCGCGAGGTGCGCGACCGGGCCCCAGGGGAGCTGGCTGCCGGGGCCGCCGTCGGTGGGCACGCGGTAGGACCAGGTGAAGTGCGAGAACGGCTGGCCGTGTGAGGCGACGGCGAGGATGTCCGTACGCCCCTCGCGGTCCGGCGGCGCCCAGCCGCAGACGCGGGTGTCGGTCGAGCCCCAGTAGGTGAGCCGCCGGGCCGGTCCGCCGGCCACGGGCGCGAGATGGACCTCGGGATCGAGGCTGCGCCAGTTGGTGAACGCGATGTGGCGGCCGTCCGGTGAGAAGCGGGGGTGTCCGATGCGGGTACGGTCGACGGTGAGCCGCCACGCGCGGTCCGGCTCCGTACGGTTCGTACGGTCCGGGCGTCCGGCGGGGGCGAGTGGCGCCACCCACAGATCGTCCTCGGCGCTGAAGCAGATCAGATCGCCGTGCAGGTGTGGAAACCGGAGATAAGCGCCGTTTTCGGTCACCTCTCCCATTCTTCGGGGCGATTGCCGAGTGGCAAGTTGTGACTTGGCTCTCATCTCGGGCCAAGGCTCATCCCTGTCGTAAGAGTCGGCGTCTTTTGGCGTGGACTGTCATTGCCCCTGCGACCCGAGACCGGAGAACCAGCCTCGTGGCCACCCTTCTGTACAAACTAGGCAGACTCGCCTTCCGGCGCCGCCGCATCGTCGCCCTTCTGTGGGTGGCGCTGCTCGTGGCCGCGGGAGTGGGCGCCTCCACCGCATCCGCACCACCCGAGGACGACTTCGCGCTGCCCGGCACGGAGGCCCAGAAGGCCTTCGACGTGATGGAGGAGCGCTTCCCCGACGCGGCCGCCGAGGGCGCGACCGCCAGGATGGTCTTCAAGGCGCCGAACGGCGAGAAGATCACCGCCACCGACAACAAGGCCGCCGTCAAGAAGGCCGCGGACGGCCTGAAGACCGAGCAGACCGCGGCCGTCGCCGACCCGTTCGCCCCCGGCAGCGGTGCCATCAGCGAAAAGGGCGACATCGCGTACGTCTCGGTGACCTACAAGGTCCCCACCAACGAGCTCGAGGACTCGACCCGCGACGGCATCGAGGACACCGCCCAGCAGGCGCGTGACACCGGGCTCGCCGTCGAGACGGGTGGCGACGCGCTGATGGTCGAGCCCGAGATGGGCAGCGCCGAGATCTTCGGCATCGGCGTCGCCGCGATCGTGCTGATCATCACCTTCGGCTCGCTGGTCGCCGCCGGGCTGCCGCTGATCACCGCGCTGATCGGCGTCATGATCGGCATCTCGTCCATCGCGGCGCTCGGTGCCACGCTCGGACTCTCGGCCACCACCTCGACGCTCGCGATGATGATCGGCCTCGCGGTCGGCATCGACTACGCCCTCTTCATCGCGTCCCGCTACCGGGCTGAGCTGATCGAGGGCAGAGAACGGGAGGACGCCGCGGGACGGGCGGTGGGCACCGCCGGTTCGGCCGTGGTGTTCGCCGGGCTGACGGTCGTGATCGCGCTGGCCGGGCTGGCGATCGTCAACATCCCGGTCCTGACCAAGATGGGTCTGGCGGCAGCCGGCACGGTGGTCATCGCCGTCCTGGTCGCCATCACCCTGGTGCCCGCGGCGCTCGGCATGGTCGGCAAGCGCATCTTCGGCCGCAAGGTGCGCAAGGCCAACCCGGAGACCGGCGTGCCCACGCCCGCACCGGGCGACAAGGCCAACGCGGGCACCCGCTGGGCGCAGTTCGTGCTGCGCCGTCCCGTACTGGTGCTGGTGACCGCCGTGCTGGGGCTCGGCGTGATCGCGCTGCCGGTGTCCAGCATGTCGCTCGGCCTGCCGGACGAGGGCAACCAGCCGACGGACACCACCCAGCGCAAGGCGTACGACATGCTGTCCGACGCCTTCGGGCCGGGCTTCAACGGTCCGCTGATGCTGGTCATGGACACCCGCGGCAGCGACGACCCGAAGGCCGCCGCCAAGGAGGTCCAAGAGACCGTCAAGGGCGTGGACGGCGTCGTCAGCGTCAGCCCCGCCACGTTCAACAAGGGCGGCGACACCGCCACCATCACCGCCATACCGGACGCCGGGCCGAGCGACGCGGACACCGAGACGGTCGTGAAGAACATCCGCGGCGAAGCGGGCTCCATCGAGAAGAGCACCGGGGCCAAGCTGCTCGTCAGCGGCTCGACCGCGGTCGCGATCGACTTCTCGCAGGTGATGAACGACGCGCTGGTGCCGTATCTGTCGCTGGTCGTCGGGCTCGCGTTCCTGCTGCTGATGCTGGTCTTCCGGTCGGTGCTGGTGCCGCTCAAGGCGGCGCTCGGCTTCCTGCTGTCCGTGCTGGCCGCGCTCGGCGCGGTGGTCGCGGTGTTCCAGTGGGGCTGGCTGGCCGGTGCGATCGGCGTGGAGCAGACCGGGCCGATCATGAGCATGATGCCGATCTTCATGGTCGGGGTGATCTTCGGCCTGGCGATGGACTACGAGGTGTTCCTCGTGACGCGTATGCGCGAGACGTACGTGCACGGGGAGACCGCGTCCGAGGCCGTCACCTCCGGCTTCAAGCTCGGCGCACGCGTGGTCAGCGCGGCAGGCGTCATCATGATCAGCGTCTTCGCCGGGTTCATCGGGGCGTCGGACGCGATGATCAAGATGATGGGCTTCGGGCTCGCGATCGCGATCCTCTTCGACGCGTTCGTGGTCCGCATGGCCATCGTCCCGGCGGTCCTCGGACTGCTCGGCGACAAGGCGTGGTGGCTGCCGCGCTGGCTGGACAGGATGCTGCCGAACGTGGACGTGGAAGGCGAGAAGCTGCGCAAGCAGCTCGACGGGCCGGGCGGATACCCGGACACGCCGACCATGCCGCTGCAGCGGCAGCACGAGACCAGCGGCGTCTGACGCGCCGCACGGTCACCAGTCACGGCCGCCGCCACGGGCCGTGACCGGCAGGTCCGGCAGGACCACACGGTCGGCAGGACCACTCGGCCGCAGGGCCGCAGGGCCGCAGGGAAACGGAACCGCCCGCGCGAGAGGCGCGGGCGGTTCCGTGCGTTCCGGGTGCGTGTGTGCGGGAGGGCGGACGTTGGCGGCGTCGGCCGCGTCGGCGGTCAGACGCCCCGCAGTAGGTCGCTGAGCCCGGTGTCCAGTCCGGCGGCCGCCTGCTCCCGGCCGCGCGGCACGGCCGCGTAGCAGCTCCGCAGGAAGCGCCGCACGTCACTGCTGCGCAGTTCGATCAGCGCCATGCCCTCGGCGGTGTGCAGCTCGAGCATCGTGTGCGCGGGGCCGCACGGCCACAGCTGTACGTCGCCCTCGCCCGTCGGCGAGTCCGTTCCCTCGTCGAGGAGCTCCCGGGAGAAGACCCAGGTCACCTCGGCGCCGTCCAGGGAGGCGTCGGGCGGGAACACGATGCGGACGGCGAGCGGGTCCCCCTCGTCGTAACGCAGCACGGCGGAGAGCGGTCGCGCGGCGCTCGCACGGGCGATGAGACGGGCCTGCGCGTTCTGTTGGATGACTCCGGACATCGTCGGCTCCTCCGGGTGTGTGACGGCGAAGGGCGGGGGACGGGCGCCCGCCGTCGGCTGCGTACCCCCCTGTCCAGTCAGACGCCTGGCGCGGCACGGCAGTCACGAGCGGGACGGCGTGAGCTGTACCACATGTCAGCGGCAAATCGGATTCTGCTACTGACTCCGGGCATATTCCAGAGGAATTTCCACATGGCGGCCAGGTGCTACTGAGACCAGGGCTCTCTTGCAAGCCTCTCGCAGTTGGCCACTACTATGGGACGGTTCACCCTTCTGCCATTCCGCCGCGTGCCCCGCGGCACGCACCGACGTCCAGCGCCTTCCGCGTGACAGCCGAGGAACCTGACAGCCGAGGAAGCGGAGCCCGTCATGCACGTCCCGGACGGATTCATCAACGCGCCCGTCTCGGTCGCCGCCGGTGCCGTCGCGGCCGGTGCCGTGGCCCTCTCGCTGCGCGGCGCCCGCCGCGAACTCGCGGGCCCCGCCGGGCCCGTCCCGGCCGGGAAGGGCGGGCAGGGCGGGCGTGAGGCCGGGGCGTACGCGTCGGGCGGCCTCGGGGAGGAGCGCACGGCGCCGCTCGCCGGGCTGGTCGCCGCGTTCATCTTCGCCGTCCAGATGCTCAACTTCCCCGTCGCGGGCGGCACCAGCGGCCACCTCCTGGGCGGCGCGCTCGCCGCGATCCTCGTCGGCCCGTACACGGGCGTGCTGTGCGTCTCCGTCGTACTGCTGATGCAGAGCGTGCTCTTCGCGGACGGCGGGCTGACCGCCCTCGGCGTCAACATCACGGACATGGCCGTCGTCGCGGTCCCCGTCGCGTACGGGCTGTTCCGCGCGCTCGTACGTATGCTGCCGCGCGGCCGCGGGGCGGTGACGGGCGCCGCGTTCACCGCGGCGCTGGTGTCCGTGCCCGCCGCGGCGGTGGCCTTCACCGCGCTGTACGCGCTCGGCGGCACCACCGACGTCTCCCTCGGCAAGGTCTTCACCGCCATGGTCGGCGTGCACGTGCTGATCGGCATCGGCGAGGCGGCGATCACCGCGCTGACGGTGGGCGCGGTCCTCTCCGTACGCCCCGACCTCGTCTACGGCGCGCGCGGGCTGACGGCCCCGCTGGTGCTCCGGAACGTCACGGCTGCGGTGCCGGGCGGGGCGCACTCCGCCGCGCACTCCGCTGCGGAGCCCGAAGCGGAACGGGAAACGGAGCCCGAAGCGGAACCGCGGGCGACCACCGGTGCGGGCGCCGGTGCGGGCCGTGGCCGGTCCGCACGGCGCCTGTGGCTGGCCGGGCTCGCCGCCGCGCTCGTGTGCGCGGGCGTGGTCAGCTTCTACGCCTCCGTCGACCCCGACGGGCTGGAGAAGGTCGCCGCCGACCACGGCATCGACAAGAAGGCCGAGGAACACGGCCTCGCGGACTCGCCGCTGGCCGACTACGGCGTGGAGGACATCACCGACGCCCGCCTGTCCGGCGGCACCGCGGGCGTGATCGGCGTGGGCGCGACGCTCGCCGTCGGCACGGGCGTGTTCGTCGTCGTACGCCGCCGCCGGCCGCAGGCACCGGAAGCACCCGACACGGCACGTACGCCACGCACGGCTGGTGCGTCCGAGGCACCCGTAGCACCCGTAGCACCCGTAGCGCCCGGCGAGTCCCACGGGGCGGCCGGGGCGGAGACACCGGCCGTCCCCGCCGCGGACCGCGACGGCCGCTGACGTGGGCGCCGGCGGCGGCGCGGGGCACGCGCACAGGCTGTACCAGCACGGGAGTTCACCTGTGCACGCGCTGCCGCCGCACTGCAAGCTCGTCGCCGTCCTCTGCTTCGTCCTCGTCGTGGTGTCCACGCCGCGCGAGGTGATGTGGGCGTTCGGGCTGTACGCCGTGCTGCTCGCGGCCGTCGCCGCGGTGGCCCGCGTCCGGTTCGGGCTGTGGCTCAAACGGCTGCTGATCGAGGTGCCGTTCGTGGCCTTCGCCGTGCTGCTGCCGTTCGTCGCGGAGGGCCCGCGCGTCGAGTGGCTCGGCCTGTCCCTCTCCGAACCCGGCCTGTGGGGCGCCTGGAACGTCCTCGCCAAGGGCACCCTCGGCGTCGCCGCCTCCGTCCTCCTCGCCGCCACCACCGAACTGCGCGCCCTGCTGCTCGGCCTGCAGCGCCTGCGGCTCCCGCCGCTGCTCGTGCAGATCGCGTCGTTCATGCTCCGCTACGGCGACGTCATCGCCGACGAGATGCGCCGCATGCGCATCGCCCGCGCCTCCCGCGGCTTCGAGGCGCGCGGCGTCCGGCACTGGGGGGTGCTCGCGAAGTCCGCGGGAACCCTGTTCATCCGGTCCTACGAGCGCGGCGAACGCGTCCACCTGGCCATGCTCAGCCGCGGCTACGCGGGCACCATGCCCGTCATCGACGAGGTGACCGCCACCCGCGCGCAGTGGGCGCGTACCGCACTGCTCCCCGCGACGGCGCTCGCCGTATGCCTGGCAGGATGGCTGCTGAGATGACCGCACGAGACGCCGCGGGCGAGCCGGAAGCCGCCCCGCACGGCCGCCACCCGGAGCCCGCCCCCGCCCCGCCTTCGCTGGAGGTGCGCGGGCTCGCGTACGCCTACCCCGACGGGCACCAGGCGCTGTTCGGCGTCGACCTGACCGTGCCGCGCGGTGAACGCGTCGCGCTGCTCGGCCCGAACGGCGCCGGGAAGACCACCCTCGTCCTCCACCTCAACGGCATCCTGAGCCCCGGCGCAGGCACCGTGACGGTCGCGGGGCTGCCCGTCGTCCGGGACCGTCTCGCCGACGTACGCCGCATGGTGGGCATCGTCTTCCAGGACCCGGACGACCAGCTGTTCATGCCCACCGTCCGGGAGGACGTCGCGTTCGGACCGGCCGCGGCCGGGCTGCGCGGCGACGAACTGGAGGCGCGGGTCGCCGACGCGCTCCGCCAGGTCGGCATGGAGCCGTACGCCGACCGACCGCCGCACCACCTGTCGTTCGGGCAGCGGCGCCGCGTCGCGGTGGCCACCGTCCTCGCGATGCGGCCGGAGATCCTCGTACTGGACGAGCCGTCCTCGAACCTCGACCCGGCCTCCCGCCGCGAACTGGCCGCCATCCTGCGGGACCTCGACATCACCGTGCTGATGGTCACGCACGACCTGCCGTACGCCATGGAGCTCTGCCCGCGCGCGGTGGTCCTCAGCGACGGTGTGATCGTCGCCGACGGGGGCACCCGCGACCTGCTGTGCGACGACGGACTGATGCGGGCCCACCGGCTGGAGCTGCCCTTCGGTTTCGACCCCGGATCCGTACAGGCGCCGCGCGCGTAGCAGCATGGAAGGTGCGGTACGGCGCAAACCGCACGGTGTGGACGGCGGCGCAGACGGCACGGCAAGTACGCCATGGCATAAACGGCCCGGCACGGCATGTTGAGGAACGGTGAGGAACGGGGGCAGGCACGTGGTGGACGTCCAGGGCACGGTGGCGGACGGGTTCGAGGCGGTCCGCGACGCGTTCGCGGCGAACTTCACCGAACGCGGCGACACGGGTGCGGCATTCGCCGTACACCGCGGCGGCCACCCCGTCGTCGACCTGTGGGGCGGCGCCAAGGACCGTACGCAGCCTGCACAGCCCTGGACTTCCGGTACGGCCGTGCTTCTGCGCTCCGCCACCAAGGGCCCCGCGGCCGCGGTACCGCACCTGCTGCACCAGCGCGGCCTGCTGGACCTGGACGCGCCCGTGGGCACGTACTGGCCGGAGTTCAAGGCGAACGGCAAGGAGCGGGTGCTCGTACGGCACCTGCTCTCGCACCGCGCCGGACTGCCCGTACTCGACCGGCCGCTCAGCCCCGCCGAGGCCGCCGACGGGGTCAGCGGGCCGCGCGCGGTGGCCGCGCAGGCGCCCGAGTGGGAACCCGGCACCGCGCACGGCTACCACCCGCACACCTTCGGCTGGCTCCTCGGCGAACTGGTGCAGCGGGTCACCGGCCGCACGCTGGGCCGCTGGTTCGCGGAGGAAGTGGCGGCGCCGCTGGGCGGCCTGGACCTGTGGCTCGGGCTGCCGCCGTCGGAGACCCCGCGCGTCGCCCGTATCGCGGAGGCGCCGGTGCCGGAACGGGCGCCGGGACGCGGGCTGCGCGTACGGGCCAAGCCGGCGGTGGCCGCGGCGTACCGGGACCCGGACTCGCTGACGCGGCGGGCGTTCGGGGCGGTGGGCGCGGGCGCACCCGGCGACGGGGCCCCGGGGGAGCCGGTGGACGAGAACGCCCCGGCGTATCTGGCCGCCGGGCTCCCCGGCTCGGGCGGCGTCGGCACGGCGCGTGCGCTGTCCGCGTTCTACGCGTCGCTCATCGGCGGCGTGGACGGCGGGCGACGGCTGTTCACCCCGGCGACGCTCGCCCAGGCGCGTTCGCAGGAGTCCGGCGGCCCGGACCGGGTGCTGGTCGTCAACACCCGTTTCGGGCTCGGCTACATGCTGCACAGCCCCGCCTCCCCGATGCTCGGCGAGGGCTCGTTCGGGCACCCGGGGCGCGGCGGCTCGCTGGCGTTCGCCGACCCCGGCACGGGGATCGCCTTCGCGTACGTCACGGCGGGCATGCAGCGCTCCGTGACCTCCGACCCGCGCGCGCAGGCGCTCGTACGGGCGCTGCGCGGCTGCCTGCCGGACTGACGCGGAGCCCCGCCGTACGAGACCCGCTTGGCCGAGGCGGGGCGGCATATGCTGAGCCGATGTGGCGATTTGAGGGGTACACGGCGCTGGTCACCGGAGCGGGGCGGGGGATCGGGGAGGCCGTCGCCGGACGGCTGGCCGCGGAGGGCGCGCGGGTGCTCGTCACCGACCTCGACACGGAACGCGCCGAACGCGCCGCCGCGGCCCTCAACGCCCGGCAGGCCGCCGGGGGTTCGGCCGGCCCCGGCCCAGGGGGCTCCGGCCGCGGCAGCACCGGCGGCGAGGCGGCGGCGATGGGCTGCGACGTGGGCGACCGTACGGCGGTGGAGGCGGCGGTGGCGTACGCCGTCGAACGCTTCGGCGGCCTGGACGTCCTCGTCAACAACGCCTTCTCCTGCCACCCGGACACCCCGCTGTTCGAGGACGAGACCGACGAGGTGTGGCAGCGCGACCTCGACATCACGCTGAACGGCGCCTTCCGCTGCGCCCGCGCCGCGATGCCGCACCTGGCGGCGGCGGGCGGCCGCGGGGCCATCGTGAACATCGGTTCCGTCAACGGCGAACGGGACTTCGGCAACCACTCGTACAGCGCGGCCAAGGCCGGACTCGCGAGCCTCACCAGGACGCTCGCGGGCCGGAGCGCGGAACGCGGGGTGCGCGTGAACCTGGTCGCGCCCGGCACCGTCGACACCGGCGCCTGGGTGGGCCGCGAAGGGTCGCTCGAACGGGCCGTGAGCGAGTACCCGCTGGGGCGGGTCGGCCGCCCGGACGACATCGCCGCCGCCGTCGCCTTCCTCGCCTCGGCGGACGCCGCCTGGGTCACGGGAGTCACCCTGCCGGTGGACGGCGGCCTGCTGACGAGCAACCTCGGCCTGCGCCGCGCCCTCCAGGGCTGACCGCGCGCCCTCCCGTACGGTGCGCGCCCGCGCGTGCTCCGTACGGTGCCGCCCTCCCGTACGGTGCGCGCCCGCGCGTGCTCCGTACGGCTCAGCTCAGCAGCGTCGCGCCCGGGGCCGGGGCGGTGGTCGGGCGGGCGGTGCGGCAGGTGCCCGAGGCCAGCAGCGACTCGGCGACCGAAGCGGCCGACTCCGCGCTCTCCGTGAGGAACGCGCACGTCGGGCCCGATCCGGAGACGAGTCCGGCGAGCGCGCCCGCCGACGTGCCCGCCTTGAGCGTGTCGGCGAGTGCGGGGCGCAGCGAAAGCGCCGCGGGCTGCAGGTCGTTGGAGGAGGCGCCGTCCGGGCCCGCCAGCGATGCGGCGAGCGCCGCCGCGTCACCGTCGCGGAGCGCGTCGAGGAGCGCGGGGGAGGGCTCCGGCTCCGGTACGGCGGCCACCGTGGCGCCCGTACCGGAGGCTTCGCGGAGACGGTCGCACTCGCGGTAGACCTCCGGCGTGGACAGCCCGCCGTCCGCCACCGCGAACACCCAGTGGAACGTGCCGCCGACCGCCAGCGGCGTGAGCAGTTCGCCGCGGCCCCGGCCCAGCGCGGCACCGCCGAGCAGGCTGAACGGCACGTCCGAGCCCAACTCGGCGCACAGCGCGAGCAGTTCCCCGCGCGGCGTACGGGTGCCCCACAGCGCGTCGCACGCCACCAGCGCGCCCGCCGCGTCCGCGCTGCCCCCGGCCATGCCGCCCGCGACGGGGATGTCCTTGCGCAGGCCGAGGTGTACGGCGGGAGCGTCCAGGCCGTGGTGCGCGGCGAGCGCCCGTGCCGCGCGGGCGGCCAGATTGGTGTCGTCCAGCGGAACTTGGTGGGCGTCCGGACCGGTGGCGCCGATCCGCAGAACGTCCGCCGGGGACGCGGTGACCTCGTCGTGGAGGCCGACGGCGAGGAAGACGTTCGCGAGCCCGTGGAAGCCGTCCGGGCGCAGCCCGCCGACCGCGAGCTGGACGTTGACCTTGGCCGGGACCCGTACGGTCACGGTGTCCGTCATGCTGTGCCGCCTCCGTCCCGCGGGCGCCGCGCGTCGTGCGCCGGCCGCGCGTCGTGCTCGTCGGGTGCGCTCCGCGCCCTCTCCGTGTACTGCCGTCCCCGCGCGGCCTGTTGGGCGCGCTGCGCGTGCCCGTCCCGCCCGGCCGCCGCCGGCCGCCGCTCCGCGATACGGGCGAACTCCTCGACCGTCAGCGACTCCCCGCGCGCTTTGGGCGAGACGCCCGCGGCCACCAGCGCCTCCTCCGCCGCGGCCCCCGAACCGGCCCAGCCTGCCAGCGCCGCGCGCAGCGTCTTGCGGCGCTGCGCGAACGCCGCGTCCACCACCGCGAACACCTCCTCGCGCGTGGCGCCCGTCTCCGGCGGCTCGCGGCGGACCAGCGAGACCAGCCCGGAGTCCACGTTGGGCGCGGGCCAGAACACCGTGCGCCCGATCGCGCCCGCGCGCTTCACCTCGCAGTACCACGCCGCCTTCACGGACGGCACGCCGTACACCTTCGAACCGGGCGGCGCCGCCAGCCGGTCGGCGACCTCCGACTGCACCATCACCAGGGTCCGTTCGATGCCCGGGAACGTCTCCAGCATGTGCAGCAGCACCGGCACCGCCACGTTGTACGGGAGGTTGGCGACCATCGCGGTGGGCGGCGGCCCGGGCAGCTCCCGTACGAGCATCGCGTCGGACCGCACCAGCGCGAAACGTCCCGCACGGGACGGCAGCCGTGCCTCGACGGTCGCGGGCAGCGCCGCCGCCAGCACCTCGTCGATCTCGACGGCGACGACGCGCGACGCCGACTCCAGCAGCGCGAGGGTCAGCGAGCCGAGGCCCGGGCCGATCTCCACCACCACGTCGTCGGGGCGGACTCCGGCGGTCCGCACGATGCGGCGCACCGTGTTCGCGTCGATGACGAAGTTCTGGCCGCGCTGCTTGGCGGGGCGTACGCCGAGGGCGGCGGCGAGTTCCCGTACGTCCGCGGGGCCGAGGAGGGGACTGGCGGTGCCGGGTCCGGGATCGGGGTGGGGGCCCGGGCCGGTGCCGGGGTCCCCGGCGGGCCCGTGCGGGTCCGGTGGGCCGGAGGGGTCGGGGGCTGCGCTCACTGGTGCAGTTTACGGCCGCACACCGGCCACGGACTCGCCCCCCGCTGCACGTACAGCTTCTTGGCCCGGTACGTCTGCTCCGACGCGGGCGCGTTCTGCGGGCGGCCCTCACCGCCCAGGCTCTGCCAGGTCTGGGTGTCGAACTGGTACAGGCCGCCGTATGTCCCCGACGGATCGACCGCGTTGGCCCTGCCGCCGGACTCGCACTCCGCCAGCGCCTGCCAGTTGAGCGAGTCGGCGCCCGCCACGGAGGCCGGCAGCGACTTCGTCCCGATCCGGACGATCCGCGACAGCGGCTTCTGCACCACCTCGGTGCCGACGCGCTTCGGCCGCTGCGCCACGCCGTTCACGGTGCGCTGGTGGTACGTGACCCGCCGTACGCCGTGGCGGCCCGCCCGCGCGACGAGCGAGGTGCCGCGGCTCAGTTCGGGATCCTCGCGGTGGACCGTTTCGAAGCCGATCGTCTCCTCGCGGATCTTCTCCTTCCCGACGATCCGCAGGACGGTGATCGTCTGGCCGTCCCGCGGGAAACTGTCCGGCGGCACCGAGGTGGTGTCCTCGCCGCGCAGCGTGACGCCCGCCTGCCCGACGGCCTCCCCGACCGTCGCCGCGTTCGTCCGCAGCGGGTGCCGCCGCCCGTCCGCGAGCACGGTGACGCTCCGCTCGGTCCGCACCACCAGCGTCCCGCCCGTACGGCCGATCCGCGCGTGCCGCCCGGTGGACACGTACGCGCCCTCCGCCCGCACTCCCCACTCCCGGAGCGCGCCCGCCACCGTCTGCGCCGTCGTCCACGCCGTGCGCAGTTCGCCGTCCAGCGTGACGTCGACGGGGCGGCCACGGCGTACGGCGATCTCCTCGCCGCTGTCGAGCGACGTGTCCGGGGCGGGGGCGACGGCGTCGTGCGCGCCGAGCTCCACACCCTCCTCCGCCAGCAGTTCGTCCACGGTGTCCGCGAAGGTGTGCAGGGTGCGCTGGCGGCCGTCCACGTTCAGGGTGACCGACTTGTCGTGCACCACGAACGCCGAGGTGCTGCCCGCCAGGAACGCGACGACGAGCGCCTGCGGCACCAGCCTGCGCAGCGAGTCGGAGCGTTCGGGATCACGCCGGCCGCGGGCGCGGCTGCCGGCGTGCGAGCCCCCGGCGCCCCGCGCCCCCGTACGCGCGGCGCCCGCCGCCTCCGTACCTCGCAACGAGAGCCACCCCTATGCCTTCGGCGGCAGCGTCGAGTGTTTATAAGGGCCAGCCCCATGGCGCCAGACGCCCCCGACCGGCAGGCTAGGCCTATGTCCGCGAGCCCCGCGAGCCCCTACGAGTCCGGGGAAGAGCGCCTCCCGCCACCACGCGGCACCTTCGGTGCGCAGACATGGCGGGAGATCGCGCACCTCCTCGGCAATCTGCCGGTCGGCCTGATCGGCTTCGTCTACGTCACCGCCTGCGTCTTCGTGGGCGGCGGCCTGTCCGTCACGGTCGTCGGGCTGCCGCTGCTCGCCCTCTGCCTGCTCGGCTGCCGGCTGTTCGGCAAGCTCGAACGGGCGCGGGCCCGCGGGCTGCTGAGGATGCGGATCGACGAGCCCAGCCCCGTCCACGTTCCGGAGAAGGGCGCCGTCTCCTGGATCTGGGCGCACCTCAAGGACTCGGTCGCGTGGCGGCACGCGCTCTACGCCTTCATACGGCTGCCGTGGGACGTGTTCACGTTCGTCATCACGCTCATGTCCCTCTTCGTCGGCTGGCCGGTGCTGCCCTGGGTCGCGCGCGGCCTGACGAACGTGGACCGCGCGCTCGTACGCGGCCTGCTGTCGCCCTCCGACGAGTTGGAGCGCCGTATCGCCGAACTCGAGTCGGACCGGGGCACGGTGGTGGACACGGCCGCCGCCGACCTGCGCCGTATCGAACGCGACCTGCACGACGGCGCCCAGGCCCGGCTCGTCGCCCTCGCCATGGGCCTCGGCCTGGCCAAGGAGAAGCTCCTCGAAGACCCCGAGGCCGCTGCCGAGATGGTCGACGAGGCGCACGGCGAAGTGAAGCTCGCCCTCCAGGAGCTCCGCGACCTGGCCCGCGGCATCCACCCCGCCATCCTCACCGACCGCGGCCTGGGCCCGGCGCTGTCCGCGCTCTCCGCACGCTGCACGGTCCCCGTCAAGGTGGTGTCGGACCTCACGGAGCGCCCGGCGGCGGCGATCGAGGGCATCGCGTATTTCACCGTCTCGGAGCTCCTGCAGAACATCAGCAAGCACAGCGGGGCGCGTACGGCCCAGGTGGACCTGTGGCGTTCGGACCAGCGGCTGCTGGTGCAGGTGCAGGACGACGGCAAGGGCGGCGCGACCTCGTCGCTGACCGCGAGCCCCTCCGGCTCCGGCGGCACGGGGCTGGCCGGTCTCGCCGAGCGGCTTGGCTCCGTCGACGGCCTGCTGGTGCTGGACTCCCCCGAGGGCGGCCCCACCGTGATCACCGCGGAGCTGCCGTGGCGGCGCCGGGAGTCCGCGGACCGCTGAGGCCCCTGGCCGCCTGTCCGCCTCCTTGCCCAGGGTGCCGACGCGGTGACGCACGGGCAGCTGAGTCCCCTCGGGAGGTGGGGTAAACCCCAGCCCGAAGACACCGACCGGCGCCATGGCCCGGGTCCGCCGCGCGCCCGATGCTGGAGTCAGCCCGCTCGTAGTGGTGGGACGGAACCCGGCACCGACGGACGTACTTGACGGATAAGGACAGGACACATGGGAACCACGGCCATGGCATACGGCCCCCCGCAGCACCGGCCGGCTGAGCACCGCCGCTCCTGGGCGGCCGAGATTCTGCTCGCGCCCGTCGCGGGACGCGCCTGGCGCGAGCTCCTCTACGTGCTGACCAGCCTGCCGATCGCCGTGGTCACCTTCGTCTTCTCGATCACGATGGTGACGCTGGGCGCCGGACTCCTGATCACGTTCCTGGGCGTGCCCGTGCTCGCCGCCGGCCTCTCGTGCTGCCGCGCCATCGGCGCCATGGAACGGGCGCGGGCCCGCGCGCTGCTCTGGTACGACGTGGCGGAGCCCGAGCCCGTACGCGCGCTGCAGCGCGGCAAGGGCCTGATGGCGTGGGTCGGCGCGCTGTTCCGGAGCGGGGTGTCCTGGCGCAGCCTGCTCTACGCGGTGCTGCACTTCCCGTGGGCGACGTTCGCCTTCGCCGTGTCGGTGGTCTTCTGGGCCAACGCCTGGGCGCTGCTGGTCTATCCCCTCTGGCAGTGGGTCTTCCCCACGTACCTCGACCAGCCCGGCATACAGCTGTGGGGCGACGCGGAAGGGCACGGCTTCTACCTCGACAGCCCGCCCGAGATCGCCCTCGCCTCCGCCACCGGCCTGGCACTCGTCCTCGTCACGCCGTGGATCATCCGCGGTCTGACCCAGGTCGACCGGCTGATGGTGGCCGGGCTGCTCGGCCCGTCCAAGCTGGCCGCGCGGGTCTGGGAGCTGGAGTCGGACCGAGGCGCGGTGGTGGACACGGCCGCCGCGGACCTGCGCCGTATCGAACGCGACCTGCACGACGGCGCGCAGGCCCGGCTCGTCGCCCTCGCCATGGACCTGGGCCTGGCCAAGGAGAAGCTCCTCGAGGACCCGGAGACCGCCGCGGGGATGGTCGACGAGGCGCACGGCGAAGTGAAGCTCGCCCTCCAGGAGCTCCGCGACCTGGCCCGCGGCATCCACCCCGCCATCCTCACCGACCGCGGTCTGAGCGCCGCGCTGTCCGCGGTCGCCGCACGCTGCACCGTGCCGGTACGGGTCACGGTCGATCTGGATGCCCGGCCCGCCCAGGCCATCGAGGGCATCACGTACTTCACGGTCTCCGAGCTGCTCCAGAACATCAGCAAGCACGCTCGCGCCACCCGCGCCTCGGTGGACGTCTGGCGGACCGGGGACCGGCTGATGCTCCAGGTGACGGACGACGGCAAGGGCGGCGCCGGCGCCGGCGCGGGCACCGGGCTGGCCGGCCTTGCCGAGCGGCTGGACTCCGTCGACGGGCTGCTCGTCCTGGATTCGCCCGAGGGCGGCCCGACTACTGTTACGGCCGAACTGCCATGGCGCGACTGATCGGTCCCCCGGCCCGTCACGCCGCGCGCTGAACCCTGCCCGCCCTGACCGCGTCTGCCTCCCCGAGCGCGGTCTGGGATGCGGCGCGGTCTGGGATGCTGTGCGCATCCCCATCGTGGGTCGGGGGCGGACTTGTGGAGGACAGAGTGCGTGTGGTCATCGCTGAGGACTCGGTGCTGCTCCGGGAAGGGCTCACGCGTCTGCTGACCGACCGCGGGCACGAGGTCGTCGCGGGGGTGGGCGACGGCGAGGCGTTGGTCAAGACGGTGGCGGAGCTCGCGGACGGCGGACAGCTGCCGGACGTGGTGGTCGCCGACGTACGGATGCCGCCGACGCACACCGACGAGGGCGTACGGGCCGCGGTGCGGCTGCGCGCCGCGCACCCGGGGCTGGGGGTGCTGGTGCTGTCCCAGTACGTGGAGGAGCAGTACGCGACGGAGCTGCTCGCCGGATCCAGCCACGGGGTCGGCTATTTGCTGAAGGACCGGGTGGCGGAGGTACGCGAGTTCGTCGACGCGGTCGTACGGGTCGCCGAGGGCGGTACGGCGCTCGACCCGGAGGTCGTCGCGCAGCTGCTGGGGCGGAGCCGCAAGCAGGACGTGCTGGCCGGGCTCACCCCGCGGGAGCGCGAGGTGCTCGGACTGATGGCGGAGGGGCGTACGAACTCGGCGATCGCCGCGCAGCTGGTCGTCAGCCACGGAGCCGTGGAGAAGCACGTCAGCAACATCTTCCTGAAGCTGGGGCTCTCGCAGAGTGACGGGGATCACCGCCGGGTGCTCGCGGTGCTCACGTACCTCAATTCGTAGCACGCGCTCCGCGGCTCGGTGGCCGCGGAGCGGCACCGCCGAACGCCGACAGGGCCGGTCAGCACTGGCCACAGCCTGGCTCGGAGCTCAAGGCAGGCTTTAGGTCGCCGGCGGATGATGGCATGTCCGAGTGTCTGGGCGTCTCACCAGTGTCCAGCATGTGACCACCCGCAGGAACACGACCCACGTAGGATGACGGTGGAGCCGCCGCCTCGAGGGAGGTCAGAATTACCGTGACCAGTCAGGTCAGTAGCCCAGCCGGAGCACGGCCGCCCAACGAGAAGGAAGTCCGGCAGCTGGACCGGGTGATCATCCGGTTCGCGGGAGACTCCGGCGACGGCATGCAGCTCACCGGTGACCGCTTCACCTCGGAGACGGCGTCCTTCGGAAACGACCTTTCCACGCTGCCGAACTTCCCCGCCGAGATCCGTGCCCCCGCAGGCACGCTGCCCGGCGTCTCCAGCTTCCAGCTCCACTTCGCGGACCACGACATCCTCACTCCGGGCGACGCCCCGAACGTGCTCGTGGCCATGAACCCGGCCGCGCTGAAGGCGAACATCGGCGACCTGCCGCGCGGCGCCGAGCTCATCGTCAACACCGACGAGTTCACGAAGCGCGCCATGGCCAAGGTCGGCTACGAGACCAGTCCGCTCGAGGACGGCTCGCTGGACGGGTACAGCGTGCACGAGGTGCCGTTGACGACGCTGACCGTCGAGGCGCTCAAGGAGTACGACCTGGGCCGCAAGGAAGCCGGCCGGTCCAAGAACATGTTCGCGCTGGGACTGCTGTCCTGGATGTACCACCGGCCCACGGCGTCCACCGAGCAGTTCCTGCGGACGAAGTTCGCGAAGAAGCCGGACGTCGCCGAGGCGAACGTCGCGGCGTACCGCGCCGGCTGGAACTTCGGCGAGACCACCGAGGACTTCGCGGTCAGCTACGAGGTCGCGCCGGCCGCGGCGGCCTTCCCCCCGGGGACGTACCGCAACATCTCGGGCAACCTCGCGCTGTCGTACGGGCTGATCGCCGCCTCCCAGCAGGCGGATCTGCCGCTGTTCCTCGGCTCGTACCCGATCACGCCCGCGTCGGACGTGCTGCACGAGCTGTCCAAGCACAAGAACTTCGGCGTCCGCACCTTCCAGGCGGAGGACGAGATCGCCGCCATCGGCGCCGCGCTGGGCGCGGCCTTCGGCGGAGCGCTGGGCGTCACCACCACCTCGGGGCCCGGCGTGGCGCTGAAGTCGGAGACGATCGGCCTCGCGGTCTCCCTGGAACTGCCGCTGCTGATCCTCGACATCCAGCGCGGCGGGCCGAGCACCGGCCTGCCCACCAAGACCGAGCAGGCGGACCTGCTGCAGGCGATGTACGGGCGGAACGGCGAGGCGCCGGTGCCGATCGTCGCGCCGTCGACACCCGCGGACTGCTTCACGGCTGCGCTGGACGCGGCGCGTATCGCGCTGACGTACCGGACGCCGGTCTTCCTGCTGTCCGACGGGTACCTGGCCAACGGCTCCGAGCCCTGGCGCATCCCCGAGATCGACTCGCTGCCCGACCTGCGCGTGCAGTTCACGCAGGCGCCGAACCACCAACTGGACGACGGCACCGAGGTCTTCTGGCCGTACAAGCGCGACCCGGAGACGCTCGCCAGGCCCTGGGCGGTGCCCGGCACGCCCGGTCTGGAGCACCGGATCGGCGGCATCGAGAAGCAGGACGGCTCGGGCAACATCTCGTACGACCCGGCCAACCACGAGTTCATGGTGCGCACCCGGCAGGCGAAGGTGGACGGGATCGACGTCCCGGACCTGGTGGTCGACGACCCGGGCGCCGAGGACGACGGGCCGGCCGGCGTGCTGGTGCTGGGCTGGGGCTCCACCTACGGGCCGATCACCGCCGCCGTGCGGCGCATCCGGCGCGCGGGCGGCCGTATAGCGCAGGCCCATCTGCGCCACCTCAACCCGTTCCCGCGGAATCTCGGTGAGGAGCTGGCGCGTTACGACAAGGTGGTCGTGCCGGAGATGAACCTCGGGCAGCTGGCCGCACTGCTGCGCGCCAAGTACCTCGTCGACGCGCAGTCCTACACGCAGGTCCGCGGGCTGCCGTTCAAGGCGGAACAGCTCGCGAACGCTCTCAAGGAGGCCATAGACAATGGCTGAGCAGCTCATGGAGGGGCCTGATACCCGGGACTCCCGGGATCGCGGCCTGCTGTCCCTGGTGCCGAAGGCCGAGGGCAATCAGTCGATGAAGGACTTCAAGTCCGATCAGGAAGTGCGCTGGTGCCCGGGCTGTGGTGACTACGCCGTCCTCGCCGCCGTGCAGGGCTTCATGCCCGACCTCGGACTGGCGAAGGAGAACATCGTCTTCGTCTCGGGCATCGGCTGCTCCTCCCGCTTCCCGTACTACATGAACACCTACGGGATGCACTCCATCCACGGCCGCGCCCCGGCCATCGCGACGGGGCTGGCCGCCGCGCGGCGCGACCTGTCGGTGTGGGTCGTCACGGGTGACGGCGACGCGCTCTCCATCGGCGGGAACCACCTGATCCACACGCTGCGGCGCAATGTGAACCTGAAGATCCTGCTGTTCAACAACCGGATCTACGGCCTCACCAAGGGGCAGTACTCGCCGACTTCGGAGCCGGGGAAGATCACCAAGTCCACGCCGATGGGCTCGCTCGACTCCCCCTTCAACCCGGTCTCGCTCGCGCTGGGCGCCGAGGCGTCCTTCGTGGCCCGTACGGTCGACTCGGACCGCAAGCACCTCACCTCGGTGCTGCGCGCCGCCGCCGACCACCCGGGCACGTCGCTGGTGGAGATCTACCAGAACTGCAACATCTTCAACGACGGTGCCTTCGAGATCCTCAAGGACAAGGAGCAGGCGCAGGAGGCGGTGATCCGGCTGGAGCACGGCGAGCCGATCCGCTTCGGCGCACCCTGGCGCGAGGAGGACGGCGGCGACGGGCTCGGGGCACGCGGCGTGGTGCGCGACCCGGCGACGGGTGATCTGCGGATCATCGACGTCGCCGAGCACGGCACCGCGGACGTCCTCGTCCACGACGCGCACGCCTCGTCGCCGACGACCGCCTTCGCCCTGTCCCGGCTCGCCGACCCGGACACCCTGCACCACACGCCGATCGGTGTGCTGCGGGATGTCGAGCGCCCGGTCTACGAGTCGCTGATGTCGGATCAGCTGGAGCAGGCCGTCCAGGACCAGGGCAAGGGCGAGTTGGGCTCGCTGCTCGCGGGCCGAGACACCTGGACCGTCGTCGGCTGAGGCCGGCCACCGCCGTCGGCGGCTGACCTGCTCGGCGGCCGCGTTCCTGCCGTTCACCCGGCTGTCATGACCGTCACACAGAACGGGAATGACAGTCGGGTGTTTCGGCGTTACCTTCGTGGTGTCTCGCCCCAGCCCCCGGAGGATCCAGATGCAGCCGACGAGCCAGGCCCGTACCGGCCTCATCTTCGGATTCACCGCCTACGGCCTGTGGGGCCTCCTCCCTCTCTACTGGCATCTGCTGGAGTCCACCCCCGCCCTCGAGACTCTCGCGCACCGGATGGCGTGGTCACTGCCCACCGCGCTGCTGGTGCTGGTGCTGATGGGCCGCTGGTCGTGGATACGGCCGCTGGCACGGCAACCCAAGAAGCTCGGGCTGCTTTTCCTCGCCGCCTCCGTGATCTCCGTGAACTGGGGGCTGTTCATCTGGGCGGTCGCCAACGACCGTGTCATCGAGGCGTCCCTCGGCTACTTCATCAACCCCCTCGTCTCGATCGCGTTCGGTGTGCTGATGCTGCGCGAACGGCTGCGGCCCGCACAGTGGTTGGCCGTCGGCATCGGCGCGCTGGCGGTGGTGGTGCTCTCCGTCGGCTACGGCCAGGTGCCGTGGCTGTCCATCACGCTCGCCTTCAGCTTCGCCACGTACGGCCTGCTGAAGAAGCGCGTGAAGCTGGACGGCGTGGAGAGCTTCAGCACGGAGACGGCCATGCAGTTCCTGCCGGCGCTGGGCGTCCTCCTCTATCTCGGAACCCGCGGTGACGCCACGTTCACCACGGAGGGTCTCGGGCACGGGCTGCTGCTGGCGTGCACCGGCATCGCCACCGCACTGCCGCTGATCTTCTTCGGCGCCGCGGCCGTACGGCTGCCGCTGTCGACGATCGGACTGCTTCAGTACATGGCTCCCGCCTTCATGTTCGTGCTGGGGCTGCTGGTCTTCCACGAGCCCATGCCGCCCGAGCGCTGGGCGGGCTTCCTGCTGGTGTGGACCGCGCTGGTCCTGCTGACGTGGGACGCCCTGCGCCGGGCCCACCACGGCCGGGTGGAGCTGCGCACCCGGGCGGCCGCCGCGGCAGCGGCGGATCAGCCGTCGAGTGCGGCGACCACGGACTCCATCACCGCCCGCCAGTGAGCGCGCTGCCGCTCCCGCTCCTCGGGTCCGGCCAGCCGCTCCTGGTGGAAGCGGAGCACGGCTCTCTCGCTCGCCCCACGGGCCGGTGACACCGCGACCTGCACGGTGGTGTCGTGGTCCCAGCCCGGTGGCCGCCAGGTGATCCGGATGCGGTCGCCGGGGCGGTGGCTGCGGACCTCTCCGACGGTCCCGTCCGCCGTCTCGAACGACTGGCCCCGATCGGCGTCGTGCAGGTCGACGCCGTCGCCGAGCCAGCAGGACAGACCCTCGGGACCGGTGATGAAGTCCCATACCGCGCCGGGCGGGTGGGCGAGGGTCTTCGAGACGCCGATCTCCCATCCGGCGTCCCCGGTCAGTCCGATGCTCGCCGCGGCCCCGGCGCTTCCACTGGTCACGGTGCTGCCCTTGCTTCCTGCGCTGCCGGCCATGGCGGTCACTCCCTCGTTCTCCCGCGGTGAGTCCTGCTCTTCCTGCCGGGCGCGCAGGGCGCGCACCTTGTGGCGGTTGCCGCAGCGCTCCATGGAGCACCAGCGGCGCCGGCCGGGCCGCGACGTGTCCACGAAGATCAGGAAGCAGTCGTCGGCCCCGCACTCGCGTATCCGGTGGGCGTACGGACCGGTGAACAGGTCGATCGCGTCCCGGGCGACGGTCGACAGCAGCTGGGTGCCGGTCGCCGGACGCGCCCACCCGCTGCCGCCCGCGCCGGCCTGCTCCAGAACCGGCGTCAGCGGCGGCTCCGCCGCCGCGGCGTTCACCGTCTCCAGGTCCTCCGGCCGTGGCTCCCGCCCCCGCAGCCGGTCACGTGCCAGCGTCAGCACTGTGTCGCGGAGCACCCGCGCGGCGGCCAGCTCCAGCTCCGTCACCTCCAGCTGCGGCGTCGGATCGAGGCGTGAACTGCCGGCCCACACGGCGAGACTGGAGGGCTGGTGCAGCACTTCGTATCGGGACAGCGGCCCCGGGCCGCCGGTCATGAGCAGCTCCAGACACAGGGAGCCGGGATCGAAGTGGTACGCCACCCCATCTGGTGAATGGAGGGTCATCCCCGTTGCGGTCTCGCTCATGTAACCACTATAACTGGTTACGCAGATATGGGAAGCCCCGATGGAAGGACAGGACATGACTCTGGGCTGGAAGCTCGTGATCGACTCCGCCGACCCGCAGCACCAGGCCGCCTTCTGGTCCGACGTGCTGGGTTACGAGTTGGAGGACAACAGCCTGCGGATCGAGCGGCTTCTGGACCAGGGCGTCGTCGACGAGTCGCTGTGCGTGGAGTTCAAGGGGCGGAAGTTCTGGCGGGACGCCGCCGCGACCCGGCACCCCGAGGATCCCTTCGACCCGGACAGCGGCGCGGGCCTGGGCAGAAGGCTGCTCTTCGTGCGGGTGCCGGAGCCGAAGACCGGCAAGAACAGACTGCACATCGACGTGCATTCCGGCCCGGCGGGGCGTGCCGCCACGGTCGCCCGGCTGGAGTCACTGGGGGCGACGGTGGTCCAGCATGTCAACGAGCCGTCCGGCGAGTGGTCGGTGCTCAAGGACCCGGAGGAGAACGAGTTCTGTGTGCACTGAGAGGCACGGGCCGGAGCCGGACAGCCGACTGCCCGCCCGGTCGGTGAACGGGCGGGCAGGCAGATGATTCGCCGGAGAGCGGGCTAGGCGGCCTTGCCCGTCTTGGCAGCGGTGTCGGCCGGTGCCACTCCGACCGCGGACACGGCCTGGTAGTACGTCCAGGCGAGGCCGTCGCAGGCGGTCTTCTGCGCACCGGAGTATCCGTTGCAGACGCGCTTCAGGTCCTCGTAGAAGGCGCTGTCGAGCCGCGACTTGTTGGCGTCGAACTGGCCGACGGCCTTGTAGTTGCGGTAACCGAAGTCGTGCCGGATGCAGGCGTTCTCGAAGGGGAAGCCGAAGGGGTTGTCAGGGGAGCTGCTGCACTTGTCAGTGCTCCAGTCGAAGCCGTACTCCGACCAATCGCCCTGATTGGCGCGTGCGTTGAGGAATGCCTGCTGGCTGCTCGCGCTGGTCTGGCTCCAGTCGGACATGACCTGCAGTTTGTCCGCGGCGTTCGCGGGAGCCGCCAAGGCGGCTGTCGTGGCCAGCGCGATGGCCGCGCTGGACAGGCCGGTGATCAACCGACGACGCATCCGGTACCTCCGGGTGGGGGGCAGCCCGGTTGGCGGGCTGTTGACGAGGGTTCCGCTTCTCCTCGGAAATGGCCGAGAAGCAGGACCAGTGTTCAGCCCGGATGCAACAGAGTGCTGTCAGTTCGCCGTCACCTCGGTGACAACCCCTCAAGTGGCGGCTCGGTTCGCCGGATTCAGGCGGTGATGTCCTTGGTCGTGAGGCGGGCCCAGGCGGCCGATCCGAAGACGGCGCCGTAGAGGGCCTGGAGGCCCAGGTTCTTCAACAGCGGGTCCCAGTACACCGGATCGCGGAGGATATCGCCAAACGACAGCCAGTAGTGGGGGAAGAGGAACGGATGGATGGCGTGCAACTGCGGGATCGTGTCCAGGATCTGCACGGTGATCAGCAGGCCGACGGTGGCGGCCATGGCGGTGACACCGCTGTTCGTCAGGGTCGAGATGAACAGCCCCAGCGCCGCCAGGCCGAGCAGGGAGAGCGCGACCAGCACGGCGATCACCAGCGCACGCCACAGCCCTTCACCGAAGGACACGGTGGTGCCGGAGAGGAGGGTGACCTCGCCGAGGGGGAACAGCAGTGAGCCCACGGCCAGTGCGGAGACCGCCACGACCAGGGTGGCGGCCAGGCAGAAGACGAGCGTGGTGGCGTATTTGACCAGCAGCAGCCGGGTGCGGCCCGCCGGAGCGACCAGCAGATAGCGCAGCGTGCCGCTGGAGGCCTCCCCCGCGAGGGAGTCGCCGGCGATCACGCCGACGGTCATGGGAAGGAAGAAGGGGAGGGTGACGGCGAGTGAAGTGAACACCAGGAACAGGCCGTTGTTGGTGACCTGCGCGATGAAGGCGGGGCCCTCGCCTCCCCCTTCGCCGACGGTCCCCCCGTCACTCGTCTCGATCTTGACGGCGATCCCGACCAGGACCGGTACGAGCGCCAGGACCGCGAGCAGCGCCAGCGTCCGCCAGCGGCGGAACGTGGTGAGGAGTTCGCTGTGGAAGAGGCCCAGACCCAGCGGCCTCAGCCGCCTGCCCACGGTGGCGACAGCGGCCGGACCGGCTGTCGCCCGTACGCCCTGGCCGTCGTGGTCACCCTTGCCACCCCGGCCGCGCTTGCCATCCTTGCCATCCTGGCCGCCCTGGCCCGGCTGCGTCTCGGTCTCAGCCCGCGACATCGAAGCCCTCCCCGGTGAGCGCGACGAACACGTCCTCGAGTGAGGCGCGTTCCAGTCCGAACGCCCGCACCCGTACGTCGGCCCGCACCAGTGCGGCGTTGACATCGGCGAGATCGGGCGGCTCGGCGGCGGGCAGCTCGCCGGTCACCCGGTCCGCGGTGACGCTCACGTCCATCACTCCGTGTTCCTTGAGGACCGGCACGGCCTCCGCCGTGTCCGGGGTGGTGACCACGAGCCGGCCACGCGCTCCCGCGGACATCTCGGCGACGGTGCCCTGGGTGATCAGCTTGCCGCGGCTCATCACCGCGGTGTGCGAGCAGACCTGCTCGATCTCGTCCAGCAGATGGGAGGAGAGGAAGACCGTGATGCCGTCGTCGGCGAGCTCGCGGACGAGGCTGCGAATCTCGCGCATGCCCTGGGGGTCGAGCCCGTTCGTCGGCTCGTCCAGCACCAGCAGCCGGCGCGGCTGCAGCAGTGCGGCGGCGAGCCCGAGGCGCTGCTTCATGCCCAGCGAGTACGCCTTGGCCTTCTTCGCGCCGGCCGCCGACAGGCCGACGCGGTCCAGCGCCTCGGCGACCCGGGTGCGCCGGGTGCGGGGATCGGCGGTCGGGTCGGCCGCGTCGTAGCGGATGAGGTTGTCGCGGCCGGACAGGAAGTCGTACAGCGCGGGCCCCTCGATCAGGGCGCCCACCTGGGGAAGGACACGGTTGGCCGCGCGCGGCATGGGCTCGCCGAGCAGATGTGCGGTGCCGCCGGTCGGCTCGATCAGGCCGAGCAGCATCCGGATCGTCGTCGTCTTGCCCGAGCCGTTGGGCCCGAGGAAGCCGAAGACGCTCCCGCTGGGCACGGACAAGTCGAGGCTGTCCACGGCGAGCTGACCGCCTCGGTACCGCTTGCTGAGCCCGTGCGTCTCGACAACGGCTTCGGCCGCCTCTGCCATGGTGCTCCTCTGGGAGGAACTTCGCCGCTGCCCGGCGGCTGCCGGACAGCGGCGAAGCGTGGTGTCCTGTGCTTCTTGTCGCCTGCTGCTTCGCGCGTGCCCCGGTGTGCCCGTACGGCGTACGGGCCGGGCCGGCCTACTTGGCGGCTTCGTCGGCCGCCTTGACCAGGCCGTCCTTGGTGACGGCGCCCGCGAAGACCTTGCCGTCGTCCGTGATCAGGGCGTTCACCAGCCGGGTCTCGAAGACCCTGCCGGTGCCGAAGTCGCCCTTGGCCTCGTCCGTGAAGGCGTCCAGCAGGCGCTTCATCTGCTCCGAGCCGCCGCCCTCCTTGTCGCCGCCCATGGGACCGGCCAGCGCGTTGCCGGGGAGCGGGATCTCTACGACCGTGTTCCAGCCCTCGCCGAGCACGTCGAAGCCGGAGAGGTCGGGCTTCGCGCCCTTCTCGGGCGCCTTCCCGTCCAGCTCCTTCTCGGTGACCTTCGCGCCCTTCGGCGCCTTGAACTCGAAGGTGTCCGCGCCGGGCTTGCCGAAGTCGACGTTCCGGTACGCGATGTCGATCACGGGCTTGCCCCCGCCGTCCGGGGTCAGCGTGAACTTCAGCGGTGCGCCGTTGTCCGCGTCGACCGCGATCCGGACCGACTCCACGGTGGAGTCCGCGGCGGCCTTGGGCTTGATCACGAGCGTGTACGCGTCGCGCCCCGCGACCTTGGAGGTGCCGTCCACGGACACCGAGGTCGTCTTGTCGACGGCCTTCAGCGCCTGGTCGGCGGCCTTCTCCGGGGTCAGGTTCGCCATGCCCTCGGGCATCTTGTGCTGCTTGCCCTTGCCCGCGTCCTTCGGCGCCTGTGCGTGGAAGGCCGAGTTGCTGGCGCTGTCGTACGCCCAGATGTCCTGGCCGTTGTGGATGAAGCTGTACTCGGCGGCCTCCTCGACGACCGAGACGCGCTGCTTGTCCGGACCGTCCGTGGCGACCCGGAGCGTGTGCTCGCCGGAGGCGAGTTCCATGAGCTTGCTCTGCGGGTCCGCGCCGGAACCTTCCTTCTCGGCCCCCTCTTCGCTGTCGCCGCCCCGCTGCTCGTCGCCGCCGCCGAACGGGCCGTGGCCGCCGTTGCCGCCGCCGCTGCCCGGAAGCGCGGGAAGGCCGAGGTCCGTGTTGATCTTTACAGTGCCGGACATGTGCTGCACATCCGACTTCGCCATCTTTGTGACGAGCTCTTCGGCGGTGACCTTCGGCAGGTCCGGGTCACCCGTGTCCGCGAGCGCCGGGACGAGCCCGATGGTCGCGGCAGCGGCGCCCGCGACGGCCACCGGGACGCCGTACCGGACCGCTTTCCTGCCCGGTTTGCGCGGTTGGATCTGTGCCATGTGTGTGCCTACCTCCGTGGTCGGCGGCCGTTCCGTACGTCGCACTCGTCCATCCCCTGCCGCCATTGTCACCCGAACCGGTGCGGGATGGTCCATCAATAGGACCAAATCAGCGGCGCCGTGGCGTCAGTCGAGGGAGGCAAGTCCGCGTACTCCTACGGGATGACACGCACCGCGTGGGTCTCCCCCGGGTGGAGCTGCGAAGTCGTCAGCCGTCCACCCCCCGGGCCTCAGCCCGCGCGGTGCACGACCGCGTCGCAGAGTTCCGAGAGGGCACTCTTCGCCGGGCAGTCCGGCAGCGGCCGGAGCGTTTCCCGCGCCTCCCGCGCGTACCGGACGGTGTCGCGCCGGGCCTGCTCCAGCGCCGGGTGCGCGCGCAGCCCCGCCAGCGCCTCCGCGTGCCGCGCGTCGTCCGTGAGGTCCCCGTCGAGCAGTCGGCACAGCTCGCGGTCGGCCGCGGCGCCGCCGTTCTCGGCGTGCGCGCGGACGTACAACACCGGGAGTGTGGCGACGCCTTCACGCAGGTCCGTGCCCGGGGTCTTGCCCGACTCGTGTGAGTCGCTCGCGATGTCGAGCACGTCGTCCGCGAGCTGGAAGGCGGTGCCGACGCGTTCGCCGTACTGCGTGAGGATCGAGGTGACACCCTCGTCCGCGCCCCCCATCATCGCCCCGAACCGGCAGGCGACGGCGATCAGCGAGCCGGTCTTGCCCGCGAGCACCTCGAGGTAGTGGGCGACCGGGTCCTGCCCGTCCTGCGGGCCCGCGGTCTCCAGGATCTGGCCGGTGACCAGCCGTTCGAACGCCTCCGCCTGGATGCGGACGGCCTCCGGTCCGAGGTCAGCGAGTATCTTGGAGGCGCGCGCGAAGAGGAAGTCGCCGGTGAGCACCGCGACCGAGTTGTCCCAGTGCGCGTTGGCGCTGGGCACCCCCCGCCGTACGTCCGCCTCGTCCATCACGTCGTCGTGGTACAGCGTCGCCAGGTGCGTCAGCTCGACAACCACCGCGGACGGTACGACGCCGGGCGCGTACGGGTCCCCGAACTGCGAGCCGAGCATCACCAGCAGCGGCCGGAAGCGCTTCCCGCCGGCCCGTACGAGGTGCTGGGCGGCACCCGTGATGAACGGCACGTCGCTCTTCGTGGCCTCCATGAGACCTTCTTCGACTGCCGACAACCCTGCCTGGACATCGGCTTCGAGAGCCCGGTCCCGCATGCTCAGCCCGAACGGCCCGTCGACGGTCACGAGGGGTACTCCTGTCTACGCGGCTGCATGTCGATGAATCGCTGCCACCATCCCTGGCAGCGTAGCCGGTCACATGTCGATCATTACCCCCGCGTACCCCCCGAGCCCCTTCTCTTATCCACATCTGACCCTGCCGACGAAGGCTTGGGTGTCTCTGCCGGTGACCGACCGGCCGCCCCGGTGCCAGGGCCAGGGCCCGGCGCCGGGGGTTCACCCGGCGCCGGGCCCTGGCCCTGGGCACCGGGGCGGCCGTCGCCGCGGCGGCCGGCGTCACGGCGTACCAACTGAACGGCGGAGGCACGTCCGGCGGTTCCGGCGGGCTCCTCCAGCAGCTGCGCGACAAGGGCACGGTCAGGCTCGGCATCGCCAACGAGAAGCCGTTCGGCTACCTCGACGGCGGCAGGCCTACGGGCGCGGGGCCCGAGGTCGCCAAGGAGATCTTCAAACGGCTCGGCGTCCCGCGCGCCAAGGCGGTCACGCTCGACTTCACCGCGCTCGTTCCCGGCCTGAAGTCGGGGAACTGCGACGTGATCGCCGCCTCGATGAATGTCCACCCGGACCGCTGCGAGCAAGTCCTGTTCTCCGACGCGGACTTCCGGATCAAGGACGCCTTCCTCGTGCCCAGGGGCAATCCGCGGGGCGTCGCGACGTACGGGAACGTGGCCGGGAAGAAGCTCAAGCTCGCCGTCGCCAACGGGGAGGCGCAGCTCGAGCACGCGAAGTCCGCGGGCGTACGGGACGTCGCGACCGTGCCCGACGTGGCGGCCGGTCTGAACGCCGTCGCCCAGGGCCGTTTCGACGCCTTCGCCACCACGCGGCTCATCGCCGCGCAGATCGCGGCCGGGGAGGACTCGTCGCTGGAGGTGACGAAGCCGTTCCAGCCGATCGGGGACGGCAAACGGGTGCGGAACGCCAGCGCGTTCGCCTTCCGCCTCGGCGAGGAGGAGCTGCAGAAGGCGTTCAACGACGAGCTGCGGAAGCTGAAGAAGAGCGGCGAGTTCCTGCGGCTGGTACGCCCGTTCGGCTTCACCGAGGCGGACATGACGGTGCTGACCGCCGAGGAGATCTGCTGACGCGGGCCCGCACGGCGGCGTGAGGCCGTACGGCGCCGTGCGGCCGTACGGGACGTACGGGAAAGCCGCGACGCCCGCCCCCGGTCGGGGTGTGGGGGCGGGCGCCGGGTCCGGTGCCGTACGGGGGCGGGCGGGTGCGGCCCGCGCCGTCCCGTACGCGTGCGGGTGGCCGCCGTCAGACCGTCAGCGGCCGGTCCGTCGGCTTGACCGGGGCCTGGAGCGTACTGGTGCCCGTGAGGTAGCGGTCCACACCGCGGGCCGCCGAACGCCCCTCGGCGATCGCCCAGACGATCAGCGACTGGCCGCGGCCGGCGTCGCCCGCGACGAACACGCCGTCGACGGACGTGGCGTAGTCCGCGTCGCGCGCGATGTTGCCGCGGTCGTCCAGGTCCACGCCGAACTGCTCGACGAGGCCGTTCTCCCGGTCGGTGCCGGTGAAGCCCATCGCGAGAGTGACGAGCTGGGCCGGGATCTTCCGCTCCGTGCCCGGCTTCTGCGCCGGCTTGCCGTCCTTGAACTCCACCTCGACCATGTGCAGCCACTGCACGTCGCCGTTCTCGTCGCCCTCGAAGTGGGTGGTCGAGACCGAGTACACGCGCTCGCCGCCCTCCTCGTGCGCGGAGGTGACCTTGTAGAGCATGGGGAACGTGGGCCACGGCTGGTGCGCGGGCCGCTCGTCCCCCGGGCGCGGCATGATCTCCAGCTGTGTGACGGAGGCCGCGCCCTGCCGGTGCGCGGTGCCGACGCAGTCGGCGCCGGTGTCGCCGCCGCCGATGACGACGACGTGCTTGCCCTCGGCGGAGATCGGGGAGGTGACGAGGTCGCCCTCCTGGACCTTGTTGGACAGCGGCAGGTACTCCATCGCGAGGTGGATGCCGCCCAGTTCGCGGCCCGGCACCTTCAGGTCGCGGGAGGTGGTGGCGCCGGCGGCGACGACGACGGCGTCGTAGCGCTTGCGGAGCTTCGCCGCGTCGATGTCGCGGCCGATCTCCACCTCCGTACGGAACTTGGTGCCCTCCGCGCGCATCTGCTCGATACGGCGGTTGATGTGCACCTTCTCCATCTTGAACTCGGGGATGCCGTACCGCAGCAGGCCGCCGATGCGGTCCGCGCGCTCGTACACGGCCACGGTGTGCCCGGCGCGGGTCAGCTGCTGTGCGGCGGCCAGCCCGGCGGGGCCGGAGCCGATGACGGCGACGGTCTTGCCGGACAGCCGGTCCGGCGGCTGCGGGGTGACGTCGCCGGCGTCCCACGCCTTGTCGATGATGGTGACCTCGACGTTCTTGATGGTCACCGCCGGCTGGTTGATGGCCAGCACGCAGGCCGACTCGCAGGGCGCGGGGCACAGCCGCCCGGTGAACTCCGGGAAGTTGTTCGTGGCGTGCAGCCGCTCGCTGGCGGCGGACCAGTCCTCGCGGTAGGCGTAGTCGTTCCACTCGGGGATGAGGTTCCCCAGCGGACAGCCGTTGTGGCAGAACGGGATGCCGCAGTCCATGCAGCGCCCGGCCTGCTTGCTGATGACCGGGAGCAGCGAGCCCGGGACGTAGACCTCGTTCCAGTCGCGTACGCGCTCGCCCACGGGCCGGGACTCGGCGCCCTCGCGGCCCGTGGTCAGGAAGCCCTTGGGGTCAGCCATTGATCGCCGCCTCCATCATCTTCTCGTGGGTCTCGGTCTCCGAGAGTCCCGCTCGCTCGGCGGCGTCCTTGGCGGCGAGCACGGCCTTGAACGTGGGCGGCAGGACCCTGCTGAAGCGGGTCACGGCCGCGTCCCAGTCGACGAGGAGCTTCTCGGCGACTGTGGAGCCGGTCTCCTCGTGGTGGCGGCGCACGGCGTCGTGCAGCCACCGTTCGTCGTCCTCGTCGAGTGCGCTGACGGCGTCGCGCAGACCGGCGTTGACGTTCGCGGGGTCGAGGTCGATGACGTACGCGATGCCGCCGGACATGCCCGCGCCGAAGTTGCGGCCCGTGCTGCCGAGTACGACGGCCCTGCCGCCGGTCATGTACTCGCAGCCGTGGTCGCCGACGCCCTCGGACACCACGGTGGCGCCGGAGTTGCGTACGCAGAACCGCTCGCCGACGCGGCCGCGCAGGAACAGTTCGCCGCCGGTCGCGCCGTACGCGAGGGTGTTGCCCGCGATGGTGGAGAACTCGGCGAGGTGGTCGGCGCCCCGGTCGGGCCGTACGACGACGCGGCCGCCGGAGAGGCCCTTGCCGACGTAGTCGTTCGCGTCGCCCTCCAGGCGCAGCGTGACGCCGCGCGGCAGGAACGCGCCGAAGGACTGGCCGGCGGAACCGGTGAAGGTGAGGTCGATTGTGTCGTCGGGCAGGCCCGCGCCGCCGAACTTCTTGGTGACCTCGTGGCCCAGCATGGTGCCGACCGTCCGGTTGATGTTCCGGATGGCGAGCTGGGCGCGTACGGGCTGGGCCGCCTCGGGGCTGCCCGCGGACAGCGCGTCGGCGGACAGCTTGATCAGCTCGTTGTCGAGGGCCTTGGTCAGACCGTGGTCCTGCTCGACCGTCTGATGGAGCGCCGCGCCCTCGGCCAGCTCGGGCGTGTGCAGCAGCGGCGCCAGGTCCAGGCCCTGGGCCTTCCAGTGGTCCACGGCGCGGCTGGTGTCGAGCAGTTCGGCGTGCCCGACGGCCTCGGCCAGGGTGCGGAAGCCGAGCCCGGCCAGCAGCTCGCGGACCTCCTCGGCGATGAACTGGAAGAAGTTCACGACGTGTTCGGCCTTGCCCGCGTACCGGTCGCGCAGCACCGGGTTCTGCGTGGCGATGCCGACCGGGCAGGTGTCCAGGTGGCAGACGCGCATCATCACGCAGCCGGACACGACCAGCGGCGCGGTCGCGAAGCCGTACTCCTCGGCGCCGAGCAGCGCGGCGATCAGCACGTCGCGCCCGGTCTTCAGCTGCCCGTCGGTCTGCACGACGATACGGTCCCGCAGCCCGTTGAGCAGCAGCGTCTGCTGCGTCTCGGCGAGGCCCAGCTCCCACGGGCCGCCCGCGTGCTTGAGGGAGGTCAGCGGGGAGGCGCCCGTTCCGCCGTCGTGGCCGGAGATCAGCACCACGTCGGCGTGCGCCTTGGAGACGCCGGCGGCGACGGTGCCGACGCCGACCTCGGAGACGAGCTTGACGTGGATACGGGCCCGCGGGTTGGCGTTCTTCAGGTCGTGGATGAGCTGGGCGAGGTCCTCGATCGAGTAGATGTCGTGGTGCGGCGGCGGCGAGATGAGGCCGACGCCCGGCGTCGAGTGCCGGGTCTTCGCCACCCACGGGTACACCTTGTGGCCGGGCAGCTGGCCGCCCTCGCCGGGCTTGGCGCCCTGCGCCATCTTGATCTGGATGTCGTCGGAGTTGACGAGGTACTCGCTGGTCACGCCGAAGCGCCCGGACGCGACCTGCTTGATGCTGGAGCGGCGCGCGGGGTCGTACAGCCGGTCGGCGTCCTCGCCGCCCTCACCGGTGTTGGACTTGCCGCCGAGCTGGTTCATGGCGATCGCCAGGGTCTCGTGCGCCTCCTGCGAGATGGAGCCGTACGACATGGCGCCCGTGGAGAAGCGCTTGACGATCTCCGAGACCGGCTCGACCTCCTCGATCGGCACCGGCTCCCGTTCGCCCTCCTTGAGCTGGAACAGGCCGCGCAGCGTCATCAGCCGCTGCGACTGCTCGTCCACCCGCGACGTGTACTGCTTGAACACGTCGTAGCGGCGCTCCCGCGTCGAGTGCTGGAGCCGGAACACGGTGTCCGGGTCGAAGAGGTGCGGCTCGCCCTCGCGGCGCCACTGGTACTCGCCGCCGATCTCCAGGTCGCGGTGCGCCGGGGCGATGCCCGACGCCGGGTACGCCTTGGCGTGCCGCGCGGCGACCTCCTTGGCGATGACGTCCAGGCCGGCGCCGCCGATCTTGGTGGTGGTCCCGTGGAAGTACGTGTCCACGAAGCTCTCGTCGAGCCCGACGGCCTCGAAGACCTGGGCGCCGCGGTAGGACGCGACGGTGGAGATGCCCATCTTGGACATCACCTTCAGCACGCCCTTGCCGAGCGCCTTGATCAGGTTCCGGATGGCCTGCTCGGGCTCGGCGTCCGGCAGGAACGTACCTGCACGCACGAGGTCCTCGACGGACTCCATGGCGAGGTACGGGTTGACCGCGGCCGCGCCGTAGCCGATGAGCAGCGCGACGTGATGGACCTCGCGTACGTCGCCCGCCTCCACCAGCAGGCCGACCTGCGTCCGCTGCTTGGTGCGGATCAGGTGGTGGTGCACGGCTGAGGTGAGCAGCAGCGACGGGATCGGCGCGTGCTCGGCGTCCGAGTGCCGGTCGGACAGCACGATCAGCCGGGTGCCGGACGCGATCGCGGCGTCCGCCTCGGCGCAGATCTCGCGCAGCCGGGCCGCCAGCCCGTCACCGCCGTCGTGTACGCGGTAGAGGCCGGAGAGCGTGCTGGCCTTGAAGCCGGGCAGGTCGCCGTCGGCGTTGACGTGGATGAGCTTGGCCAGCTCGTCGTTGTCGAGCACCGGGAACGGCAGCGTGACGCTGCGGCACGACGCCGCGGTCGGCTCCAGCAGGTTGCCCTGCGGTCCCACCGAGGAGTGCAGGGAGGTGACCAGCTCCTCGCGGATGGCGTCCAGCGGCGGGTTGGTGACCTGCGCGAACAGCTGGGTGAAGTAGTCGAAGATCAGCCGCGGCCGGTCCGAGAGCGCGGCGATGGGCGAGTCGGTGCCCATGGAGCCGATCGGCTCGGCGCCCGTACGGGCCATGGGCGCGAGCAGGACGCGCAGCTCCTCCTCGGTGTAGCCGAAGGTCTGCTGGCGGCGCGTGACGGACGCGTGCGTGTGCACGATGTGCTCGCGCTCGGGGAGGTCGGCCAGGCCGATCAGGCCGGCCTCCAGCCACTCCTCGTACGGGTGCTCGGCCGCCAGCTGCGCCTTCAGCTCGTCGTTCTCGACGATGCGGTGCTCGACGGTGTCGACCAGGAACATGCGGCCCGGCTGGAGCCGGCCCTTGCGTACGACCTTCGCCGGGTCGATGTCCAGGACGCCCACCTCGGAGCCGAGGACGACGAGCCCGTCCTCGGTGACCCAGTACCGGCCGGGGCGCAGGCCGTTGCGGTCGAGAACGGCGCCGACCTGGGCGCCGTCGGTGAACGTGACGCACGCGGGCCCGTCCCACGGCTCCATCATCGTGGAGTGGTACTCGTAGAACGCGCGCAGCTGCGGGTCCATGGAGTCGTGGTTCTCCCACGCCTCCGGGACCATCATCAGCACCGAGTGCGGCAGCGAACGCCCGCCCAGGTGCAGCAGTTCCAGCACCTCGTCGAAGGTCGCGGAGTCGGACGCGTCCGGGGTGCAGACGGGGAAGATCCGCTCCAGGTCCTGCTTGCCGTCGGCGTCGGCGGTGCCGTCCGTGTCCGCGGTGCTCTTGGTGTCGAACAGGTCGCTCACGAGCTGCGACTCGCGGGCGCGCATCCAGTTCCGGTTGCCCTGGACGGTGTTGATCTCGCCGTTGTGCGCGACGAAGCGGTACGGGTGGGCCAGCGGCCAGCTGGGGAACGTGTTCGTCGAGAAGCGCGAGTGCACGAGCGCGATGGCGGTCGCGAACCGGCGGTCCGACAGGTCGGGGAAGAACGGCTCCAGCTGGCCGGTGGTGAGCATGCCCTTGTAGACGATGGTCCGCGCGGAGAACGACGGGAAGTACGTCCCGGCCTCGCGCTCGGCGCGCTTGCGCAGCACGAACGCGGCGCGGTCCAGAGTCAGTCCGCTGCGCTCGCCCGCGGCGTCGGCGACGAACAGCTGCCGGAACGCGGGCATGGTCGCGCGGGCGCCGGCGCCCAGCAGCTGCGGCGCGGTGGGGACTTCGCGCCAGCCGAGGACGTCGAGACCCTCCTCGGCGGCGATCGTCTCGATCTGCGAGACGGCCGCGTCCGCGTCCGCCTCGTCGACGGGCAGGAACGCGATGCCGACGGCGTACGCGCCCGCCTCGGGAAGCTCGAACGGGACGCTCTCGCGCAGGAACGCGTCCGGTACCTGGAGGAGGATGCCGGCACCGTCGCCGGTGTCCGGGTCGGAGCCGGTGGCTCCGCGGTGCTCGAGATTGCGCAGCACGGTGAGTGCCTGTTCCACCAGCTCGTGGCTCGGTACGCCGGTGAGAGTGGCCACAAAGCCGACACCGCAGGCGTCGTGCTCGTACCGGGGGTCGTACATCCCCTGCTTGGCAGGGTGGGCCGCCAGAGATGCTGCGCGCATCGGCTCTCCCGTCGTCGTCGGTGGCATGTGCAGGCGCCGAGGGACGACGTTGGCCCTCAGAGAACAAATTTTCGTGCAGATTACATGATGGCGCATCTTCCCAGAAAGCGGATACTTCATCCCAGCATGCGGACGGTTGGCCGGGTGCACGGGACCGGCCGCACAAGCGTGGAACGGCCGTTCTTCCGGGTCCTTCCGACGGCCTTCCGGTGACCTTCCGACGCGGTTCCGGCGCTTCCCGGGACGCGTCTTCCGGCTCGCTTTCCAGTCGCTTTCCAGCCCAGCGGGCGCTGTCCGCCCCTGCTGGGACCTGACACGCGGCGAATGGGTGCGGCACGCACGCAGCGGGTTACGCGGCGCACGCGCTGCGGACACGCAGCGCGCACGGGCGTCGTTGCCCGTGGACACTCTTGCTTGGGGACTTTCCGCCTTCTGCCCACCGTGACAGCCGTGAAACCGAGAGGTAACCCACGGATCGTCCGGATCCGTCGCGGGCGAGGGGCGACGGCTTGCGAGGATACCGGCGTACGCGCGCGGCGCCATGGGTGCGGTCGGCCCGCCTCGCAGGGGCAGCCCGGCGCCGTACGGTGAATGCGCTCCGTCACGCGGTCGGCGCCCGTACGGTCAGCCCACCGCCGTGCCGAAGACCGCGCCCAGCCCGTACGTCACCGCGGCCGCCGCGCCGCCCAGCGCCAGCTGCCGCAGCCCGCTGAACCACCACGGCCTGGCCGTGACCCGCGCCACCACAGCGCCGCACGCGAAGAGGCCGAGCAGCGCCAGCAGTACGGCAGGCCACAGCGCCGTCGCCCCGAACAGGTACGGCAGCACCGGCAGGACCGCGCCCGCCGCGAACGCGCCGAACGACGACATCGCCGCCACCGTGGGCGACGGCAGATCGGACGGGTCGACGCCCAGCTCCTCGCGGGCGTGTATCTCCAGCGCCTGCTCCGGGTCGCGGGTCAGCTGCGTGGCGACCTCGCGCGCGAGACCGGGCTCGACGCCGCGCGAGACATAGAGGTCGGTGAGCTCGTCGAGCTCGTCCTCGGGGTGGCGGCGCAGCTCGCGGCGCTCCACCTCCAGTTCGGCCTCCACGAGCTCGCGCTGCGAGGCGACGGAGGTGTACTCGCCGGCGGCCATGGAGAAGGCGCCCGCCGCCAGTCCCGCCAGTCCGGCGACGGCGATCGCCTGGGAGGACGCGGAGCTGCCCGCGACGCCGGACATCAGGCCGAGGTTGGAGACGAGCCCGTCCATGGCGCCGAACACGGCGGGGCGCAGCCAGCCGCCGGTGACGTCGCGGTGCGTGTGCGAGTGCGCCTCGGCGGCGCCCGTGAGCGCGCCGCCGGCGGGCACGCCGGCGCCCGCTCCCGCGCCCGTACCCGTGGGCGCTCCGCCCTCCGCACCGACGCCACCGGCACGACCTGCGCCGCCTTCGGCGCCTGTGCCGCCCGTGCCCCTGCCGTCGGCCGTCATCGCTGCCCGCTCCCTTCCCCGAGGGGTCTCCGAGGTGCCACCGCCACGGCGCCACCGTCCCCTCCGGCACCTCGACCGTAGGCCCGCGAAAGGGCGCTCGCCAGCAAGGAAGGCCGTACTTACCAGGGCTTTTGCCCTCTCGGCCCCCGCGTTGCGGACCGCCCCGAGCCGCCCCGAAACCGTTCCCCGAGCCGCCCCGGGCCGAGCACATTCAGACGAGATCCGGATCACAGCGCATTGACGGCCGGGAAACCCTCGCGCAACATTCTCTTCATCCATCCATGCCACGGCCTTGTGTCCGGCGGCCGATTCTGTAAACGTTTTCAGTTCAGAGCCTCCCACTCCATCCCGATCCAGCGAAGGGGCACTTGTGGTGACGACAGGCGGGCCTCCCACCGTCGAGACGATCGCCGAGCGTGCCGGGGTCTCGATCGCGTCGGTCTCCCGGGTACTCAACGGCCACGGCGCACGCCCCGACACCGTCCGGCGCGTCGAACGGGCCGCCACCGAGCTGGGCTACGTGCCGAACGCCGTCGCCCGCTCCCTCAAGGGCGGCCGTTCCCTGCAACTGACCTTCGCCATGCAGGACATCGGCAACCCGGTCTACGTATCGATGGTCCGCCAGATACAGGCCATCACGAAGGCGCACGGCTACCGCCTCCTGCTGCACTCCACGGACGCCGTCGTCGAGGACGAACTCGCCGTGGTGCGCAGCCTCGCCGACCGTACGAGCGACGGGCTGGTCCTCTGCCCGATCCGCATCACGCCGGAGCACCTGGAGGCGCTGCGCGGCGCCGCGCAGCCGGTGGTCGTCATCGGTTCGCTGCCGGACGACGCGGAGCCGCCCGTCGACAGCGTGCGCGCGGACTCCGTGACGGGGGCGGAGCTGGCCGTACGCCATCTCATACGCACCGGCAGACGCCGTATCGCCTTCGTCAACGGGCCCGCCGACACCGTGCCGGGCCGCAACCGGTACCGCGGCTACCGCGCCGCGCTCGCCGACTGCGGCCTCGCGTCCGATCCGGCGCTCGTCACGAACACCGACTTCACCATCGAGGCCGGTACGGAGGCCCTGCACCGGCTGCTCGACGAAGACCGCGCCGGAAGCGGCTCCGGACCCGGCCGCCTCGACGCCGTGTTCTGCGCCAACGACCAGCTCGCGCTCGGCGCCGCGCACGCCCTGCACGCGCGCGGGCTGCGCATTCCGGCGGACGTCGCGGTCGCCGGGATGGACGACACGTCGCTGACCAGGGCCAGTTGGCCGCCGCTGACCAGCGTCGACCTCGGCTCCGCCGAACGCGGCCGGATCGCCGCCGAGATGCTGCTCGACCGCATCACCGAACGGGACGGCACCTCCCGCGCGCCCGCCCGTACCGAGACCGTCACGCCCCGTCTGGTCGTACGCGCCTCCTCGGCCCCCGCGGAGACCGCGAACGCCGCGCAGGACGCGCAGGACGCGCACCCCCCGAATACCGCGCACACCGCGGCGGAGAACGGCCAGGAGGTGACCCGGTGACCGTCGCCGACCCCGCACCTCCCCCCGCTTCCGGCCCCGGCACCCGTACGCCCGGCCACCGCGGCTCGCCGCCGCCCCGCTCGGTCCGCGAGCGCAGAACGGCGTTCGGGCTGGACCGCGACGCCTGGTTCCTGCTGCTGCCCGCGCTGCTGCCCATCCTGATCCTGAGCGTCGGGCCGCTGCTGTACGGGCTGTCGCTGGCGTTCACGGACGCGCAGGCGGGCCGTACGGACCCGACGCAGTGGATCGGCTTCGACAACTTCGCCGACCTGCGCCACGACACGCTGTTCTGGGACTCGTTCCGGATCGGTCTGGTCTGGGCGGTGAGCGTGACGGCCATCCAGTTCGTACTGGCGCTGGGCCTGGCGCTGCTGCTCAACCAGAACCTCCGCTTCCGCTGGCTGGCGCGCACGCTCGCGCTCGTACCGTGGGCCATGCCCGAGGTCGTCATCGGCATCATGTGGCGGCTCGTCTACCACCAGGACGCGGGCATCCTCAACGCCACGCTGCGCGACCTGCATCTGATCACCGAGAACGTCAACTGGCTCTCCAGCCTCTCCCTCGCGCTGCCCGCCGTGATCGCGGTCGGCGTGTGGGCCGGCATGCCGCAGACAACGGTCGTCCTGCTGGCCGGACTCCAGAACGTCCCGCACGAACTCCACGAGGCCGCCGCCCTCGACGGCGCCGGCCTGTGGCGCCGCTTCCGCGCGGTGACCTGGCCGGCGCTCAAGCCGATCGTGCTGTCCATCACCGCGCTCAACTTCATCTGGAACTTCAACTCCTTCGGCCTGGTCTACGTGCTGACCCAGGGCGGCCCCGGCGGCGAGACGCGGCTGCCGATGCTGTTCGCCTACGAAGAGGCGTTCCGCTACGGCCAGTTCGGCTACGCCGCGGCCATGGGCATGGTGATGATCGCGGTCATCGCCGTCCTGCTGACGATCTTCCTGCGCAACCGTCTGAAGGAGGCCGACCAGTGAGCAGCACGGTGAACGCGAGCGCGCCGCAGCGCGAGCCCGGCCCCGCCCCCGCCCCCGCGACCGCCCGCCGGCGCCGCAGGCTCGGCCCCCGGCTGGGCCGCGCGGGCCAGTACGCGGCGCTGCTCTGCTACCTGGTCTTCCTCGCCTTCCCGCTCTTCTGGCTGGTCTCCAGCGCCTTCAAGTCGCCACAGGAGCTGGGCACGGTCGACCCGTCCTGGCTCCCGCAGCACTGGTCGCTGGACAACTTCCGGGACGCCTTCGACCAGCAGCCGCTGGCCCGTTCGGCGCTGAACAGCCTGATCGTGGCGTGCTCGGCGGCGGGCATCTCGGTGCTGATCGCGGTCCCGGCGGCGTACGCGATGGTGCGCTACCGCTCGCCGGTCAGCAAGGCCGCCACGGGCTGGATCCTGGTCAGCCAGATGTTCCCGTTCGTGCTCGTCATCATCCCGCTGTTCCTGGTGCTGAAGAACTTCCAGCTGATCAATTCGCTGTTCGGGCTGATCCTCGTCTACGTCGTGTGGAACCTCCCGTTCGCCCTCTGGATGCTCCAGGGGTACGTACGGGCCGTGCCCGCCTCGCTGGAGGAGGCCGCCGCGATCGACGGGTGCAGCCGCTTCCGGACGCTCGTCAGCGTGGTCTTCCCGCTGCTCACGCCGGGTCTGGTGGCGACGCTGATGTTCTCGTTCGTCACCGCCTGGAACGAGTTCTTCTTCGCCCTCGTCCTGCTCAAGTCCCCGGAGAAACAGACGATGTCCGTCATTCTCACCCACTTCCTCGGCGACGAGGGCGCCGCCGACCTCGGGCCGCTCGCCGCGGCCGCCTTCCTGGCGACCCTTCCGAGCCTCCTCTTCTTCGCCCTGCTCCAGCGCCGGCTGGTCAGCGGCATGGTGTCCGGGGCGGTGAAGGGCTGATGCGGCGCCGACGCTTCCTCGCCGCCGCGTCCGCGGCGCTGGCCGCCCCGTCCGCGGCCGCCCTGCTCGGCGGCTGCGCCGGCTCCGGCGACGACGGCACCCTCGACTACCTCAGCCTCGCCTGGCAGAAGGAGTCGATGGAGGCCAACAAGGCGCTGGTCGCCGAGTGGAACAAGCGGAACCCGAACCGGAAGGTGCGCTACGTACAGGGCAGTTGGGACACCGTCCACGACCAGCTGCTCACGTCGTTCGAGGGCGGCGAGGCGCCCGACATCATCCACGACGAGGCCAACGACCTCACCGACTTCGCCCACGGCGGCTACCTCGCCGACCTGCGCGGGCTGCTCCCCGCCGGGCTCAAGCAGCAGATCCCGCAGCGCTCCTGGGACATGGCGACCTTCCCCGACGACGGCGTGTACGGCGTGCCGTTCGTGCAGGAGCCGCGCGTACTGATCGCCAACCGGAAGCTGCTGGACCAGGCCGGCATACGGGCCCCGGAGCCGGAACGGCCGTGGAGCTGGCCGGAGTTCGAGGAGGCGGCGAAGGAGCTGCGGGGCGGTCGTACGTTCGGTGTCGCCTGGTCGATGAAGGAACCCGTCAACCAGTCGGTCAACCTCTCCCTCACGACGGGAGGCGCCGTCTTCTACCAGGAGGACGGGAAGAACGTCGTCCGCTTCGACGAGGCCGACTCGTACGTCTCGGAGGTCATCCACCGGCAGGTCAACAAGACCCGTACGGCCCCGGAGGGCAGCCTCGGCATGGGCGGTTCGGACACGCTGCCCGGCTTCTTCAGCGGGCGGTACGCGATGGTGCCGCTGAACTTCTCGTTCCGGCAGCAGGTGCAGCAGCAGGCACCGGACGGCTTCGAGTGGGTGACGCTGCCGATGCCCGCGGGGCGCGGCGGGGGCGCCGGTACGGACGCGGGTGGCGGCTCGGGTACGGGGCGCGCGGCCGTCCAGGGCGTCAGCCCGCAGACGCTGTCCATCGCACAGGACACGGAGCGGAAGGAGGACGCCATGGCCTTCATCGCCTTCATGACCCGCCCGGACCACATGGCGCGGCTCGCCAAGGGCGACTGGATGGTCCCGACCGGCACCGAGGCCCTGCGCGATCCGGAACTCAACACGGCGCGCCACGGCTGGCGTACGGGCGTCCACATGTCCTCGGACCTGCGCGCCTCGCCGGTGCTGGGCGTACGCGGCTACGCGGAGTGGATGGACAAGATCGCGACGCCGGCGTTCCAGGAGTTCTACAGCGGCGGCATCGGCCTCGGCGAGCTGCGCGACAAGCTCGTCGAGGACGGCAACCGGATTCTCGCGCGGTACCAGCGATGACCACCGCTCCTGCCGCGCGCACCACCGGCACGACGGCTACGACCTGCACGGCCCGCACGACCGCTACGACCTGCACCGCCCGTACGACCCGCCCGCCCGGCACGACTCACACGACCCGCACGACCCGCACCACCCGCACGACCCGCACAGAACGGCACGCACCATGAGCGCAGTTCACGCCTCACCCGCCCAGGGGCCCGCCCCCGGGCGCCGCCAGAGCCAGGGGCCGCGGCCCCGGCCCGGTCCGCAGCCGCAGTCACGGCCACAGCCGCGGCCCCGGCTCCGTACCGTCCCTGCCACAGCGTCGGAGAACATGACCCCCCTCCTGGAGCGCGCCCGCGGCGGAATGCTCGGACTCGCCGTCGGCGACGCCCTCGGCGCGCCCGCCGAGAACATGAAGCCCTCGCAGATACGGCAGCGCTGGGGCCGTATCGAGGGCTTCGTCGACGACGACCCGGCGGGCACGGACGACACCGAGTACGCCATCTTCTCCGGGCTCATGCTCGCCGAGCACGGCTCCGGGCTGACCGTCGCGCACGTCGAGGCCGCCTGGCACCAGTGGATCGCGAACCTGGACGAAGGCCCCTTCCGCGGCGCCGGGTTCAGCGAACGCGGCACCCTGGAGAACCTCCGCCGCGGCCTCGCCGCCCCCATCTCCGCCCAGCACCGGCACGCGTGGAGCGACGGACTCGCCATGCGCGCCGCCCCGTTCGGCATCTACGCCGCCGGGCGCCCCGCCGAGGCCGCCCGCCTCGTCGCGGTCGACGGCACCGTCAGCCACGACGGCGAGGGCATCTACGGCGGCCAGGCGGTCGCGGCAGGAGTGGCCGCGGCGATGGTCGGGCGCGGCACGGACGCGGTGATCGCGGCCGCGCTGTCCGTCGTACCGGAGGACTCCTGGACCGCCCGCTCCCTGCGCCGCGCCGTCTCGGCCGCGCAACGCGCCCGCTTCGACCCCGACGCCACCCGGCTGAGCCGGGAACGTACGGTCCGCTCGGCCGTCGTCATCGGCGGCTACCCGTGGATGGACCTCGCCCCGGAGGCCGTCGGCCTCGCCTTCGGCGCCTTCGCGGCGGCGCGCGGCGACTTCGCGGACTCCGTGCTGACGGCGGTCAACATGGGGCGCGACGCCGATACGACAGCGGCCGTGGCAGGTGCGCTGGCGGGCGCGCTCGGCGGGGCCGGGGCCGTACCGGAGGAGTGGGCGTCGGCCATCGGCCCGGCGCGAGGCAGTTGCCTGCCGTCGATGGCGGGCTACCACGTGCTGGACATCGCGGACCTGCTCGCCCCGACGGCGAACGGGCGGGCGGCCTCGTGACCGCGCGCGACGCCCCGGGTGACGGCGCATCCGGCGGCGGAACGTCCGACGCGGGACCGTCTGCTTCCGGACCGTCTGCTTCCGGACCGTCTGCTTCCGGACCATCCGCAGCCGGACGGTCCAGCGGCCGAACGTCCGGCGCAGGACGACCGCCCAACGGAACACCAGACGGCGGAACGTCCGGTGGTGAAGGCGCCGGCGGCGACCCCCGCCGTATCGAGGGCCTCCTCCTCGGCATCGCCGCCGGCGACGCCGCCGGCTGGCCCGCCGCCCGCCACCGCGCCTCCCGCATGCCCGAGTGGACCCGGCGGCTGACCCGCGAACTGGACACGTTCGCCGAGCAGAACGCCACCACCACCCCCCTGTCCCTTATACACATCCCCGAGCCCACGAGCCGGACCCCTATCTTAGTTGAGGCTTTGGGGTGCTGTATCGGAGTTGTGGAAGAGACAGGGTGCAGGTGGGGGTGGTGTTGCTGTTCTGGGTCCAGGTGGTGGTGAGTGCGGTGAGGAATTGGGTGGGGCTGTGGTGGTCGCGGCGGAGGGTGCCGGTGATGGTGGCCTGGGTGTCCAGTTCTTCGAGGGTGTCTTGGATGGCGGTGGTGAGGACGGGGTGTGGGCTGGTTTCGATGTAGACCTGGTGCCCGTCGGCATTCAGTGCGGTGAGGGTGTCGTGGAAGCGGACGGTGCTGCGGAGGTTGGTGTACCAGTAGTCGGCGTTCAACCGGTCCGTCTGGTGAAGGGCTCCGGTGACGGTGGAGTAGAAGGGCACCGTGCTGGTGGTGGGGGTGAGGTCCGCGAGTTCGGTGAGGATGTGTTCGCGGATGGGTTCGACGTGGGGGGAGTGGGAGGCGTAGTCGACGGGGATGGTGCGGGCCCGTATGCCCTCGGTGCGGCAGGCGGTGACGTACTCCTCCACGGCCGCCGTCTCTCCGGCGATGACGGTGGAGTTCGGTCCGTTGTGTGCGGCGATGGTGATCCGCTCGCCCCAGTCTGTGAGGTCGACGTCCGTTGCGGGCAGCGGGATGGAGGCCATGGTTCCCGTACCGGCCAGGGCGACCAGCGCGCGGGAGCGCAGGGCGACTGTCTTGGCGGCATCGTCCAGCGTGAGGGCTCCGGCGATGTGGGCTGCGGCGATCTCGCCTTGGGAGTGGCCGATCACCGCATCCGGCTGGATGCCGTGGTGTTGCCAGAGGCGGGCGAGGGAGACCATCACCGCGAACAGGACGGGCTGGATGACTTCGACCCGTTCCAGGGTCTCCGCGTGCTCCTCCGGACGGGTCAGTACGTCGATCAGTGACCAGTCGGTGTGCGGGGCGAGGGCGTCGGCGCAGGCGTGCAGGTGCTGGGCGAATACCGGTGAGGAGTGCAGGAGTTCGCGTGCCATGCCCGGCCATTGCGAGCCCTGGCCGGGGAAGACGAACACCGTCTTGCCCGAGTCACGCACAGGTGTGCCGGGGGTCACGAGACCGGCACCGGTCCCGCCCTCCGCGAGGGCGTGCATACCCGTCAGGAACGTCTCGCGGTCCTGGCCGACGACCGCGGCCCGGTGCTCGAAGTGTGTACGGCCCGTCGCCAGCACGTGGCCGATCTCGGCCACTCCCAGTTCCGGGTTGGCACTCACATGTGCGTGCAGACGCGCGGCCTGATCCCGTAGCGCCTGCTCCGACTTCCCCGACAGCACCCACGGCACGGGGGAGTCCACCGGCTCAACCGGCGGCTCCACAGCCTCCGTTGGTGCAGCGGCCTCCAGGATCACGTGCGCGTTCGTGCCGCTGATCCCGAACGACGACACCGCCGCCCGCCGCGGCCGGTCCGCCTCCGGCCATGCCACCGGCTCGGTCAGGAGCGAGACCGCACCCGCGTCCCAGTCCACGTGCGGAGACGGCTCGTCCACATGCAGCGTCCGGGGCAGCTGACCGTGCCGCATCGCCTCGACCATCTTGATGACGCCCGCGACCCCCGCCGCCGCCTGCGCGTGCCCGATGTTCGACTTGACCGACCCGAGCCACAGCGGCCGGTCTGCCGCCCGCTCCTGCCCGTACGTCGCCAGCAGCGCTTCTGCCTCGATCGGGTCACCGAGCGACGTGCCCGTGCCGTGCGCCTCTACGGCGTCCACGTCCGCCGCCGTCAGGCGGGCGTTGGTGAGGGCCTGGCGGATGACGCGCTGCTGCGAGAGGCCGTTCGGGGCCGCCAGTCCGTTCGAGGCGCCGTCCTGGTTGACGGCGGAGCCGCGTACGACGGCCAGCACCGGATGCCCGCGACGCCGCGCGTCCGACAGCCGCTCCACGAGGAGCATCCCGACGCCCTCGCCCCACCCCGTACCGTCCGCCGCGCCCGCGAAGGCCTTGCACCGTCCGTTCGCCGCCAGCCCGCGCTGGCGGCTGAACTCCGTGAACATGCCCGGTCCCGCCATGACGTTGACGCCGCCGGCCAGCGCCATGTCGCACTCGCCGCCGCGCAGTGCCTGCGCGGCCAGGTGCAGGGCGACCAGCGACGACGAGCACGCCGTGTCGACGGTGACGGCCGGGCCCTCGAGCCCGAAGGTGTACGCGACGCGGCCCGAGACGACGCTGACCGTGTTGCCCGTCAGCAGGTAGCCGTCGAGCCCTTCCGGCGCCTCGTGCAGCCGGGGGCCGTAGTCCTGTGTCGTGGCGCCGACGAACACGCCCGCCCGTTCGCCGCGCAGCGTCTCCGGTGCGATGCCCGCACGTTCGAACGCCTCCCACGCGGTCTCCAGCAGCAGCCTCTGCTGCGGGTCCATGGCCAGGGCCTCGCGGGGGCTGATGCCGAAGAACGCGGGGTCGAACTCGTCGGCGTCGTAGAGGAATCCACCCTCTCGCGCGTACGAGGTGCCCGGCGTCTCGGGGTCGGGGTCGTAGAGCCCGTCCACGTCCCAGTCGCGGTTCGCGGGGAACGGGCCGATGGCGTCGCCCTCGTCCGTGACCAGGCGCCACAGGTCGGCGGGGGCGGTGACGCCGCCCGGGTAGCGGCAGGCCATGCCGACGACGGCGATGGGCTCGTCGGCGTGGAGCGGCCCGCGCGCCCGCTCCCCGGCGGCCGGGCCGGGCTCCCCGGCTCCCGGGGAGCCCGCCTCGTCGCCCAGCTCGGTGAGCAGGTACGAGACGAGCGCGGCCGGGGTGGGGTGGTTGTACGTGAGGCTCGGCGGCAGGCGCAGGCCCGTCGCCTCGTTGAGGCGGTTGCGCAGCTCGACCGCAGAGGCGGACTCGAAGCCGAGGTCCTTGAAGGCCAGGCCCGTGTCCACCGTGTCCGGTGTCACGTGGCCCAGCACGATGGCGACGTGCGTACGGACCAGCTCCAGCAGCTCGTCCCGCTGCTCGGCGGCCGGGCGCCCGGCGAGCCGGGTGGCCCACGTCGTACCGCCACCGGCGGAGCTCTCCTCGGAGGTATCCGGCTCCGCCGGAAGCGGTTCGGCGGACGGCCGCCCGCCCGGGGCGAGTTCGGCGGCCGACGGCCAGAAGCTCTGCCGCTGGAAGGCGTAGCGGGGCAGCGGCACCGTACGCGGCGCCTGCTCCCCGTACACGGCGTCCCAGCCGACGTGCGTCCCGCGTACGTGCAGCCTCGCGAGGGCCGTGAACAGCGCCTCGGGCTCGGGCCGTCCGGGCAGCAGCGTCGGTACGAGCACGGGCTCGGCGCCCGTGTCCGCCGCGGCCGCCACGCAGTCCTCCGCCATCCCCGTCAGCACGCCGCCGGGCCCCACCTCCAGGAACGCCGTCGTGCCGCGCTCCCACGCCGTGCGGACCGCGTCCTGGAAGCGGACGGTGCTGCGCACGTGCCGCACCCAGTACGCGGGCGAGCACAGCTCCTCCGCGGCGGCGACCGCGCCCGTCACGTTGGAGATGACCGGGACACGGGGCGGCGCGTACGACAGTTCGCGGGCGACCCGTTCGAAGTCCGCCAGCATGGGGTCCATGAGCGGGGAGTGGAACGCGTGGCTGACCCGCAGCCGCTTGGCCTTGCGGCCGCGCCGCCGCCACTCGGAGAGCAGTTCCAGCACGGCGTCCTCGGCGCCGGAGACGACCACCGACTCCGGGCCGTTGACGGCGGCGACGCCCAGCTGCCCGCCGCGTACGGCCAGTGCCTCGAGGACTTCGCCCTCCGACGCCTCGAGGGAGGCCATCGCGCCGCCCGAGGAGGCACCCGCGACCGGCAGCGCCTGCATGAGCCGGCCGCGTGCGGCGACGAGCTTCGCGGCGTCGTCCAGTGACAGCACGCCGGCGACGTGGGCGGCCGTGAGTTCGCCGATGGAGTGGCCCGCGAGGGCGTCCGGGCGCAGGCCCCAGTGCTCGAACAGGCGGTACAGCGCGGTCTCCAGCGCGAACAGCGCGGCCTGCGTGTACGCGGTCTGCGACAGCAGCCCGGCCTCCGGCGTGCCCTCGTCCGCGAACACGACTTCCCGCAGCGGGCGGCCCACATGGCCGTCCAGATGCGCGTCCAGCGCGTCGCACACGGCGTCGAACTCCGCCGCGAACCGGGGGAACGACCCGTACGCCTCGCGCCCCATCCCCGCGAACTGGCTGCCCTGCCCGGTGAACAGCGCCGTCAGCCCGCCGCTGCCTGCGGCGTCCGTGCCGCTGCGGCGGCCCCGTACGAGCCCCGCCGCGGCGTCGCCCCGCTCCAGGGCGGCGAGCCCGTCCAGCAGCGAGCGCCGGTCGCGGCCCACGACGACCGCCCGCTCCGCGAACGTGCTGCGCGTCGTCGCCAGCGACCAGCCCACGTCGACGGGCGACAGGTCCGGGTGCCCCTCCAGGTGCGCGCGCAGGCGCGCAGCCTGGGCGGACAGGGCGGCGGCGTCCCGCCCGGAGACGAGCCACGGCCAAGGCCGCGCACCGGGTGCGTCCACGCGGGCAGGCCGGTCCACAGCGCGCCCGGGGTCCCGTACGGGGGCCGGTACGGAGTCCGGCTCGGCCAGTACGAGGTGGCAGTTCGTGCCGCCCATGCCGAACGAGCTGATGCCCGCCAGCAGCGGCCGGTCCTCGTACGGCCACGGGCCCGGCGCCGTCTGGACGCGCAGGTTCAGCGCCTCCAGCGGGATGTCGGGGTGGGGCGTCGCGAAGTTCAGGCTGGCCGGTATGCGCCGGTGGCGGATCGCCAGCGCCGTCTTGAGCAGCCCGACGATCCCGGCCGCACCCTCCAGATGACCGACGTTGGTCTTGGCGGACCCCACGACCAGTTCCGACGCGTCCGGCCGGCCGTCGCCCAGGGCGGCGCCGAGCGCGGCGGCCTCCACGGGGTCGCCCACGCGGGTGCCGGTGCCGTGCAGCTCCACGTACTGCACGGCGTGCGGGTCCACGCCCGCGTGCGCGCACGCCGCGCGCACCACCTCGGCCTGCGACTCCGCGCGGGGGACGGTCAGGCCGTCGGTCGCTCCGTCGTTGTTGACGGCGCCGCCGCGGATCACGGCGTACACGGGGTCGCCGTCGGCCAGGGCCCGGTCCAGCGGCTTGAGTACGACGAAGCCGCCGCCCTCGCCCCGTACGTAGCCGTTGGCGCGCGCGTCGAAGGTGTAGCAGCGGCCGTCCGGGGACAGCGCGCCGAACTCGACGGTCCTGGCGGTGCTTTCGGGGTCCGCGATCAGGTTCACGCCGCCCGCGAGCGCGAGCGTGGACTCGCCCTTGCGCAGGCTCTCGCACGCCAGGTGGACGGCGACGAGCGACGAGGCCTGGGCGGCGTCGACGGTCATGCTGGGGCCGCGCAGGCCCAGCGTGTACGAGATCCGGTTGGCGATGATGCCGCGGCTGGTGCCTGTCAGGGAGTGCTGCGTGTACGGGCGTCCGGAGCGGGCGAGCAGCGTCGCGTAGTCGTCGGCGAAGGCGCCGACGAACACGCCGGTACGGGTGTCGCGGAGCGCGCCGGGCAGGATGGCCGCGTCCTCCAGGGCCTCCCAGCCGAGTTCGAGCATCAGCCGCTGCTGCGGGTCCATCTCGACGGCCTCGCGCGGCGATATGCCGAAGAAGGCGGCGTCGAACTCGTCGATACGGTCCAGGAATCCGCCGGGGAGCGCGCCCCTGCGGCCCGCCGATTCGGCGCCCTCCGTCAATTCACCGTCCGCCGATTCGCCGTACGCTAATTCACCGTCCGCCGGTTCAACGGCCGGTGCCGAAATTCCGCTGGCGCCCTCCGCGAGAAGCCGCCACAGCTCCTCGGGGCCGTTCGCCGACGGCAGGCGGCAGGACAGTCCGACGATGGCGACGGCGCGCCGGGGTTCCGGTGTTTCCAGGGGCCTGGGCTCGATATCACCGTGCATCGTCGTGTGCCGCCCTCTCATATTCTTCAAAGTGGGCAAAACTGCGGTGGTGCGGGCAGTTTCGGGGAGTTGTCGCTGAATTGACGTCCTGGCCAGGGTCTCCGGAACAGCTAACGAGGCCCTAGCCGCCCTCTAAAACGCAGGCACGCCTGACCTGCGGGGAAGCGGTGCAGAGCGCCCGGGGCCGGTCCGCGGGCCGCGCGTGGCAGTGGCCGGGCCACGGCGCGGTCGCCGCGGCCCGGCCACCCGCCGGGACACTCAGAACGGACCGGGGTCCGTCACCTCCGTCACCTGTTGCACAGGACGATCTTCACGGCCAGCCGGGAGTCCAGACCCTGCGGCGGGTAGGGAGGCAGCAGCTTCCACTGCCGGTAGCCCTTCCAGCCCTCGAACTTGCCGCTCGTACCGACCGCTTTGAGCCTGTTGGTCGCGCCGTACAGGAACTCGTTCCGGTCGACATAGCCCTCGGCGCGGAATGTGCCGTCGGCGAGTTTCACCGACTCGTGGTACTGGGTGATGATGTGGCCGTCGTGGTGCCGCTTCTTGATGACCCGCGCGATGCCGACGAGTTCGCCGACGACCTTCTCGTTCTTGTCGTAGATCTCGTCGCGGTAGGTGAGCGCGGCACCCGGCTGCATGGACATGCCGCCGGTGTAGAACGAGTCCTTGGCGATCGTCGCCTCGGTCACGTTGTCCTGCGTGAAGCATTCGCGCCCGTGCCGCGGGGCGGAATCCCCGGACGACGACGAGGCCGCCGCCGTCGTGCCGGCCAGTGCCGCAGTGAGCGCCACGGCGAGCGCGAGGCTCCGCCGCGAGCGTGATGCGAGCAGTTTCATGGTGCCCATTCCTTTCCACTGTCCCGCGCGTCCCGTTTCGCGCGCGGGAGGTCCGGCCGTCAGCAGATGCTCGTGCCGCCGTCCACGCGGATCACGGCGCCGGTGAGGTACGCGGCCTCGGGCCGCGCCGCGTTGACGATCCACCAGGCGATCTCGTCGGGGGTGCCCATCCGGCCGAGGGGGATGGCCTTGCCGCTGGTGCTCCGCCGCGCCTCGACCTGCTGCGGGGTGTAGCCGGCGTGCAGGAGTACGGGTGTCTCGGTCGGCCCGGGGGCCACGGAGACCACGCGGATGCCCGACGGCGCCAGCTCCCTGGCCCAGGTGTGGGTGAGGAAGTCCAGGCCGACCTTGGTGGCGCCGTACACCGAGTTGCCCGGCCAGCCGCGCTGCGGCGGATTGGACGTCACGTTGACGATGACGCCGCCCTCCCGCATGTGCTCCACCGCCACCTGGGCGAGGAACAGCGGCCCCAGCAGATTGGTCGCGATCTGCTCGCGCGCCAGCGCGGGGTCGATCCCGCCGAGCTTCGCGGGACGGGTGATGCCCGCGTTGTTCACCAGTACGTCGACGCGCCCGGCGCTTTGCAGCGCGGCGTCCACGATGGTGGCCGGGCCGTCCTGGGCGGCGACGTCGGCGGTGAGGACCCGGATGCCCGTACGGCCGTCCGCCGTCTCCTTCAGCGGCCCCTCGGACCTGCCGACCGCCAGCACGTCGGCGCCCTCGTCGGCGAACTGGTGCGCGGCCGCCCGCCCGATGCCCGTACCGGCGCCGGTCACGATGACCGTACGGCCGCGCAGCGCGCCCTCACGTGGTGCCGGCGCCCTCCTCGACGCGGGCGGGGCCGTCATGACCGGCGGGCCGCGGCGACCGACTCGGCCGCGGCGAGGGACTCGGCGGACACCACGGACGGTTCGGGGTGCAGCACGATGAACTTGCCGCCGCTCTCCAGGAACGCGCGCTCCTTGCGGAGGATCTCCTCCGTGTAGTTCCACGCCAGCAGCAGGTAGTGGTCCGGGGCGTGCTCCCGTGCGTACTCCGGCGTGCGCACCGGGACGTGGCTGCCCGGCAGTACCTTGCCCTGCTTCAGGTCCGTCGTGTCGCTGCAGAACTCCAGGTCGTCAGGGCCGAGTCCGCAGACCGTGAGCAGCGTGTTGCCCTTCGCCGGGGCGCCGTAGCCCGCGATGCGCTTGCCGTCGGCGCGCAGTCCGCGTACGAGTGCGGTGAGCGATTCGGTGACGTTCCGCACCTTCGCGGCGAACTCCCGGTACGTGGCGTCGTCGTGCAGCCCCGCCCGCTCCTCCAGGGCGATGAGCTCCTTGACGGCCGGGCGCTGCTGCCACGGGCCGTCGCCGTGCCCGACGAACACGAGGATCGAGCCGCCGTGTACGGAGATCCGCTCGACGTCGATCACGCGCAGCCCGTGCCGCTCGAACAGGGTGGCCAGGGTGCCGACGGCGTAGTACGAGAGGTGCTCGTGGTAGATCGTGTCGAACTCGGTCCGCTCCAGCATGTCCAGCGCGTACGGCACCTCGATGGCGAACACGCCCTCCGGCTCCAGCAGGTTGCGCACCCCGACGGCGATGCCCGCCACGTGGTCGATGTGCGCGAAGACGTGCCGGCCGAGGATCACCCGGGCCTGCCCGTGGCTCTCCGCGACGGACTTGGCGGTGCTCGCCGAGAAGAACTCGGGCAGCGTCTCGATGCCCTGCTCCTCGGCGACCGCGGCGATGCTGCGGGCCGGGTCGATGCCGAGCGTACGCATCCCCGCGTCGCGGAAGATCATCAGCTGCTCGCCGGTGTTGCTGCCCAGCTCCACCACGAAGCTGCCCTCGGGCACGTCGAAGCGCTCGCGGCACAGCTTCGCGACGAGCCGCATGTGGCGGTCCATCGTCTCGGAGTCGGAGGTGACGTACGAGTAGTCGCGGTACAGGACTTCCGGGTCGACCACGTGGGTCAGGGTCATCAGCCGGCAGGACCGGCAGGACACGACGTCCAGCGGATACCGCGGCTCGTCGTCGTACGAGTCGGCCGGATCGAGGTAGCTGTTCGCCAGGGGGACGGGACCGAAGGAGACGACCTCCTGCCAGTCGGCCGCTCCGCACACCCGGCACTCGACGACCTGCCGTGCACTGTCGCTCGCGCTCATCTCCGGACCTCTCCTGTTCGTCCGCTTCCACCGGGCAGCCGGCAGGGGCGCATTCGGTGATCGCGTTCGGCTGCCGAATAACTGCGCTCCGAACGGTAAACACGCCCGGTTTTCCGGTGGCTGTGCGGCGCTAAAGCGGTCCGCGAAACGGTCCGCGAAACGGTCCGCGAAACGATCCGTGGAAACGGCCCGCGGAAACGGCCCGCGAAATCAGGCCGGCACCGCGGGCACCGGCCTTTGGCCACTCTTTAACCCGCCTTCAGCAGCCACTGTGACGCTCGCTCACACAAACGCTCAGGCAAACGCTCGGACAAACAGGGACCCGTAACGAGGAACCCGCACACGAGGAATGGGCATTCCAGGCAATGGAGATTATCGGGCGAGGTTTCTTCGCCGCCAATCTGGAGCCGATCGCATCCGCGCACCCGGACGTGACGGCTCTCGCCGCCGGGGTGTCCAGGACGCGTACGGTGCCGAACTCCGAGTACCTGCGCGAGGCCGCGCTCGTACACGACACGATCCGCGACTGCGTACGCCGCGGCCGTACGCTGCTCTTCCTGTCGACCGCGTCCGCCAGCCTGTACGGCGACGGCGGGCGGCCCGGCGAGGAGAGCGACGAGCTGGCGCCCACCGAGCCGTTCGGCCGCCACAAGCTGGGCCTGGAGGCGGACATCAGGGCCTCCGGGGTGCGGCACCTGATCGTACGGCTCACGCACGCGGTCGGCCCGCACCAGACAGGGCAGCTGCTGCTGGGGCTCGTACGGCAGCTCCGCTCGGGCACCGTCGAGGTCTACAAAGGCGCGTGCCGCGACCTGATCGACGTCGCCGACGCCGTGACCCTCATCGACGAACTCCTGCGCCGCGGCGTCAACGGCGAAGTCGTGAACATCGCCTCCGGATTCGCGGCGCCGGTCGAGGACATCATCGACCATCTGGAAACCCGCCTCGGCGGCCCGCCCGCCGAACGGCGGATGCTCGACGCGCCGTCCCGGCAGGCGGTCTCGATCGAGAAACTGCGCCGGCTGGTGCCCGCCGTTTCCACGATGGGCTTCGGTCCCGGTTACCACCGCACGGTCATCGACCGGTATGCCGCGGAACTCGTCGGTCCCGCGGGTCCCGGCGGAGAAAGCACCGCGCTTTAGCGGCCCGCACGAGGAGAGAGACCGATGAAGATTCTGTTCGCGCCGCTGGCCGGCATCACCCACTACTTCTTCCTCGTGCCGCTGGCCTGGGCCTGCCGCGCCGCCGGGCACGACGTACGGGTCGCCGCCCGCCCGCCGCACGACGTGATCACCGCCTCGGGGCTCAACGTGACGCCCGTGGGCGCCGGTTACGACTTCTCCGCCGGCCTCGCCGACGCCCACCAGGCCATCCAGAGCGAGCTCGGCCGCGCGCCCACCCCCGACGACCTGCGGCAGCTGCCGCCCGACGTGCTGGCGCGGTTCCGCGAGACGCGGGTGCTGCCGCACGTACGGGCGGCCGAGGCGATGAGCGCCGACCTCGTGCCGTTCGTCCGGGACTGGCGGCCCGACCTCGTGGTGACCGTGCCCATCGTGCTGGCCGGGCCGCTGGCCGCCGCGGCGGCGGGCGCGCCGCTCGTACGCCACCTGTGGGGCCCCGACATCTCCCGGCAGGCCGGCTTCCCCGGACTCGGCGCGCCCGTCGAGGGCTGGCCGGGCGAACTGGTGCGGCTCTACGAGCGTCACGGCGTCGAACCGCGCCCCGACCACGCCGTACGCAACCTCGACCCGTGCCCCGACAGCATGCAGCTGCCCGGCGTGCCCAACCGGGTGCCGATGCGGTACCTCCCGTACAACGGCTCGGGCCGGGCGCCGGACTGGCTGCGCGAACTCACCCCGGGGCGGCCCCGCGTGTGCGTCAGCTGGAGCGTGATGAACAAGCAGCTGACCGGTACCCAGGGGTACATGGTGCCCGCCGTCATCCAGGCGCTGGCCAGCCTCGACGTCGAAGTCCTCGCCACCGTCTCGGAGTCGGACCGCAGACTGCTCGGCGACGTGCCGGACGGCGTACGCCTCATCGACCCCGTACCGCTGAACCTGCTGCTGCCGCACTGCGACGCGGTGATCCACCACGGCGGCGCCGGCACCACCCTCACCGCGGCCTACTACGGCGTGCCGCAGATCGTCGTCCCGCCCGTCACCGACCAGATCCTCAACGCCGACCAGCTGGCCGCCACCGGCGCGGGATTCTCCCTGCACGCCGACCGCACCGGCACCGACGAGATCAAGTCGGCCGTCGCGCAGGCGCTGTACGAGGACGGGCCGCGCGAAGCCGCCGCCCGGCTGCGCGACGAGATCCACGCCGCGCCCGCGCCCGCCGCACTCGTCCGCACCCTCGAGCAGCTGGTTCGAGAGGTCTGAGAGGTCACCATGCGCATCCTGTTCGTCCCGCTCTCCGGCGCCACGCACTACTACCCGCAGGTGGTGCTCGCCTGGGCGTTCCGCGCGGCCGGTCACGACGTGCGCGTCGCCGCCCAGCCGTCGCTGACCGGCGTCGTCGCCCGCTCCGGCATGACGGCCGTCGAGGTGGGCCGCGGCTACGACTTCGCCGAACACGCCACCGACCTGCCCGCGGTGGTCCAGCGGCACCTCGGACGGCTGCCGTCCAGCATCGAGGAGGCACGGGAGATCGCAGCGACGCTGCCGCCCGAAGTGCTGCGGGAGCTCGACGAGGCGAAGTACCTGCCGCAGGCCGCCGCCGCCGAGGCGATGGCCGCCGACCTCCTCGAGTTCACCCGCGGCTGGCGCCCCGACCTCGTGGTCGCCGACCACGCCGCGCTCACCGGGCCGCTGGTGGCGGAACGGGCGGGCGCACCGCTCGTACGGAACCTGTACGGGCCGTGGACCGGCGCCACCGTGCCGTACCCGGGCCGCGGCATGCCCGTCGGCGACTGGCCGGACGTCGTACGGCGGCTGTTCGAGCGGTGCGGCGTCGAGGTGCGCGAGGACTACACCGCGGCGACCGTCGACCCCTGCCCCGAGACCATGCAGGTGCCCGGCATCGCGCGGCGCGTCCCCGTACGGCACGTGCCGTACAACGACTCCGGCCCCCTGCCCGGCTGGCTCCGCGAGCCGCCCGCCAGGCCCCGGGTGTGCGTCACCCTCGGCACCCTCACCGAGAAGTCGGTGGCGGGCTCGACCGAGACGCTGATCCAGCGGATCATCGCGGCGCTCGCCGGCTTCGACGTGGAGATCGTCATCGCCGCCCGCAGCTCCGCGGGCGGCAGCGTCGGCACCCTGCCCGCGAACGCGCGCGTCGTCCACGACCTGCCGCTGCACCTGCTGCTGCCCAGCTGCGCCGCGATCATCCACCACGGCGGCGCAGGCAACGTCATGACCGCCGCCTACCACGCCGTACCGCAGATCGGCGTCACCCAAGTCCCCGACAACACCTTCGAGTCGGAGTCCATGGCGGCCACCGGCGCGGGCGTCTCGCTGCGCGCGGACCGTGCCGACGCCGACGCCCTCAAGGCAGCGGCGGCGACGGTGCTGCTGGAGGAGGGGACGGGCGCGGCGGCGGCCCGGCTGCGTACGGAGATCCTCGCGCAGCCGGCGCCCGCGCGGGTCGCCCGCACCCTCCTGGAACTGGTCCGAGCGCCGGTCCGGGAACCGGCCTGAGAACCGTTCCGGCCCGCCGACCCCACCGCGCCCGCGTACCGGCGCACCCACGAACCGAGGAGCCCGTCATGAGAGTCCTGTTCATCCCGCTCGCCCCCACGCACTACTTCCACATGGTGCCGCTCGCCTGGGCGCTGCGCACCGCGGGGCACGAGGTGCGGGTGGCCACCCAGGCGCCCGCCGTCGACGCGGTGACGCAGTCCGGCATGACCGCCGTGGCCGTCGGCGACGGCTACCACTTCATGCCGAACGCCACCGCCTCCCAGCAGCGGATCGAGGAACGGCTCGGACGCATCCCGCTGAACATCGACACCGGCGAGGACACCGGGCTCTCGGCCGAGGACCTGACCTGGCTGAACATGGAGCGGTTCGGCGTCCTCATCAGCACCGCCGCCGCGATGGCCGACGACCTCGCCGAGTTCTCCCGCTGGTGGCGCCCCGACCTGGTCGTCACCGACCCGCTCGCGCTGGCCGCGCCGCTGGCCTCCGAGGTCGTCGGCGCCCCGCTGCTGCGCCACCTGTGGGGCCTGGGCGCGCCCGGCGCCGGAGTGCCGCCGGAGATCTGGCCGCCCCAGTTCCGCGAGCTGTTCGACCGGCACGGCGTCACCCCGCGCGCCGACTTCGCCGCCGGCAACATCGACCCCTGCCCCGGCAGCCTCCAGCTGCCCGAGGTGCGCGACCGCATCCCCGTGCGCCCCGTCCCGTACAACGGCTCCGGCCTCGTGCCCGACTGGCTGGCACAGCCCGCCGAACGGCCCCGCGTCTGCCTGACCATGGGCACCGTCGTGACCGGCGTACGGGACGGCGGCGGAGTGCTGGGCCGCGATCTGCTGGAGGCGCTGGCCGGACTCGACGTGGAGATCGTCGCCGCCGTCGGCGCGGCCGACCGCGAGCAGCTGGGCGAACCGCCCGCGGGTGTACGGATCGTGGAGCAACTGCCGCTGCACCTGCTGCTGCCCAGCTGCGACGCCGTCATCCACCACGGCGGCGCCAGCACCGTGCTCACCTCCCTGTACGACGGCGTGCCGCAGCTGCTCCACCCCGAGGCCGACGACTACCCCATGGCGCGCGCCCTGTCCGGTGCGCGGGCCGCCGTCCTGCTGCCCGAGGAGTTCGGCGTGGACGACGTACGCGCGGGCGTGCGGAAGCTGCTCGACGACGACGCCGTACGCGCCGCCGCGGGGAAGCTGCGCGACGAGGTACGGGCGCAGCCCGCGCCGGCCGAGGTGGTCGGCACCCTCGAGAAGCTGATCGGCTGAGGCGGGGAGTCATGCGCGTCCTGTTCATCCCGTACTTCATCCCGAGCCACTACCTCCACCAGGCCGCCACCGCCTGGGCGTTCCGCGCCGCCGGGCACGAGGTGCGGGTCGCCGCCGGGCAGCCCGGTGTCGCCGACGCGGTCACACGCTCCGGCATGGTCGCCGTGCCCGTCGGCGGCGACTACGACCTGCTGGCGCGGATGGCCACCGCCACCCAGGAACAGCCCGTGGAGCAGCAGGCGCCGGGGGAGTTCCGGCGCCGCAACGCGGAGGCGCTGAAGGAGTACGCCGAGGCCGTCACCGCGATCGCCGACGACCTGGTGGCCTTCGCCGGCGCGTGGCGGCCCGACCTGGTGGTGGCCGACCCCATGGTGACGTTCGCGCCCGTCGTGTCCGAGCCGCTGGGCGTGCCGCTCGTACGCCACCTCTTCGGGCCCGACCTGATCCGCAAACTCGGCTTCCCCGCGAGCGGCGCGCCCGTGGACGGCGACATCCGCGAGGCGTGGCCGGCGCCGCTGGTCGGGATCTACGACCGGTACGGCGTCGAGCCGCGCCCCGACTTCGCCGTGCGCACCGTCGACTCCTGCCCCGCGGTGCTGCAGCTGCCCGGCGTGCCGAACCGGCTGCCGATGCGCTACGTGCCGTACAACGGGCCCGGCGTCACACCCGGCTGGCTGCGCGAGGACCCCGGGCGGCCCCGCGTCTGCGTCACCTGGGGCACCGTCAACACCACGCTGCGCGGCGCCGAGGACGCACAGGGCCAGCTGCGCGGCGTCCTGGAGGCGCTGACCGCGCTGGACGTCGACGTGGTGGCGGCGCTCAGCGCGTCCGACCGCGAGCTGCTGGGCGAACCGCCCGCGGGCGTACGCGTCGCGGAGCAGCTGCCGCTGCACCTGCTGCTGCCCGGCTGCGACGCGATCCTCCACCACGGGGGCGGCGGCGCCATGCTGACCGCCGCCGCGCTGGGCGTACCCCAGGTCGTCTGCGCGCAGAGCACCGACCAGGCGCTGAACGGCGAGCACATCGCCGCCGCCGGCATCGGCCTGGCCCTGCCGCCCCGGGAACCGGACGCCGCCGCCGTCAAGTCGGCCATGGCCCGGGTCCTCACCGAGGACACCGCCCGTACGGCCGCCGCCCGGCTGCGCGGAACGCCCAGGCCATGGACACCTGGTGGAAGTAGTGGGTGGGCACGGACAGCGGGATGAACAGCACGCGCACGGGGTCTCTCCTGTCGGCCGGGCGGCGGGGCAGCGGGGCGGCCCCAATCCCCCTGAGAGCAAGCTCGATGACGGGGAGCGCACCTCAGCCACCGGGAAGAAGACCCGGAAGTCCTCCGGCGCCCGCGGGAAGCTGAACAAGGTCGGCCGCCGCTACCAGCTGGCGGCGGAGCTGGTGCGGCAGGTGCCCTGGCTGCGGCGTGCCGACGTGCCGCGCGTCGCCTGGGCTGTGCGGGAGGTCTCCGACGCCGGATGGACCGCAGCCGAGGTCACTGCCTGGCTGGGGACCACTGCGGCTCCGACTGACGGTGCCAGGCGGCCGTCCGGGCTGCTGGCGTTCCGGCTGCGCGGTGTCACCGGCACGCCCGGTTGGCGGACTCCCGCCCAGCGGTCCCAGGCCGTGCAGGAGTGGCGGGACTCCCGGCGTGCGGAACGCGCCCGGCACGACCACACCGCCGGCTGGGGCACCCAGGACTGGCAGCCGCCGCGCAGCCGCGCCGTGCAGCGCCACGTAGCCGAAGCCTTCGCCCAGGTACGCGAGCACCCCCGCGACCGCCACGCCGCCGGCGCCGTCTGGACCACGGACGCATCGTCGGGCCCGCAGGACCTGACCCAGCAAGAGCTCCAGGACCTGAGGAACACTGCATGGGGCTCCTTCATGACCGGCGACCCCACCCTCATCACCTCCGCGGTCGACCTCATGGGCCGGGCCTGCGCAGAGCAGCTGTACGGTGCCGCGTTGGTACGGCGCGCTCTCGCGCTGACCGGCGGAGCACGCAGTCCGCTGATGACCCTCGGCCGCCGATCCGCCCGGAAGCGGAGGCCGCTATGACGATGCGCGTCGCCGTCGGGGAAGCAGCAGGCGTACGGGGCACCGCAGAGTGCGGCCCTGCGGCGCGCTCGTCGGCCGACTGCTTCCAGGTCAGGTCGATGGCGGCACGGATCCGTACCGCACATCGCACCGGACCGCCGGAACTGGCATCTGTGCCAGTGCATTTGCTTTTGTCCCATTGCTGTAACTACCGGAAAGGCGTACGAATGTTCTATTCAAGGGGTTCGGGTACGGCACGGAGGGCACGGTGGTTGGATGGTGGTGTCCGGTGTTGTGACAGCTCGTTGGACACGCAGCAGTCCGCGGGCGCCGGAATGAGCGGCCGTGGCGTACAGAGGGGTGCCCGGTGAGTGACCGCAGCGCGATCGAGTGGACCGAGGCGACGTGGAACCCGACGACCGGCTGCGACCGCGTCTCGGTCGGCTGCGACAACTGCTACGCGCTGGCACTCGCGAAACGACTGAAGGCGATGGGCGCGCCGAAGTACCAGAACGACGGCGACCCCCGCACTTCCGGCCCGGGGTTCGGCGTCACGCTGCATCCCGAGGCGCTGAGCGTGCCGTACGGGTGGAAGAGCCCCCGGACAGTGTTCGTGAACTCCATGTCCGATCTCTTCCATGCCCGCGTGCCGCTGGACTTCGTCCGGCAGGTCTTCCAGGTCATGGCGGAGACTCCGCAGCACACCTACCAGGTGCTGACCAAGCGGGCCCGGCGCCTGCGGCAGGTCGCCCACAAGCTGGAGTGGCCGGAGAACCTCTGGATGGGCGTCTCCGTCGAGACCGAGGACGACCTGCCGCGCGCGGAGGACTTGCAGCGGGTGCCGGCAGCCGTACGGTTCCTGTCCTGCGAGCCGCTGCTCGGTCCGCTGAACGGCTTAGATCTGCGCGGTATTGACTGGGTCATTGTCGGCGGCGAGTCCGGGCCGCGCGCGCGGGTAATGGACCTGGACTGGGCGGAACGGCTGGTCTCCCAATGCGAAGCGGCGGGTGTGCCCGCGTTCGTCAAGCAGCTCGGCATCCGGCAGATGCGTCAGCACAAGGACATCGAGCAGTTCCCCGCGGCGCTGCGCGTCCGGGACTTCCCGCAGGAGCAGTCACGTGCGTGAGCGCCGGGCCGCCCGGTCCTCGGGTGTGGTGACCGGGCGTCATCTGGTGGGTTCGACGACCAGGTCCCGGACCTTCTTGCCGACACCGTTGCTGGGGGTCTTGCCCTGCTGGTGCAGGTGCTTGACGGCCGCCCGTGCCGCGACCTCGGTCACCTGCCCGTAGTAGTCGCCGAAGACCTCGAGGGTGTGGTCGACGAGCTTCACCGGCCGGCCCCGGCGCACCAGGCGCTCCAGGTTCTCGGCGATGACCGGTACGGCGGCCTTGGTGACCACCTCCGGCTTCGGGCGGATCAGCGAGGTGGTGGAGAACAGCGTGTCCGGGTCGTTCTTCTCCTCCACCCACTCCAGCTTCTCCCACCACGCGTTCCGGGCACGGGCCGCCGAGTCGCCGAAGACCCACAGGCCGTGCTGCCGCCACGTGCCGAACACCAGGTGGTACACCGGCTTGTGCCCCGGGGCTTTGGCCACGGGAACGGAGCGCACCAGCATGCCGGTGGCGGCCTCCAGCCGCCGGGCGTACTCCGCGGCCACGGCCTCATCCGCGTCCGGCGGCGAGTCCGCCCCCTGGGGGAAGAAGTCCCGCCACCACTCGCCGCCGCACACCTCATCGAACCGCTGTGAGGAGCGCTCCACGCCCTTCGTGGACCGTGCGTTGCCGCCCAGCCGGCGCACCGCCATCATGCTGAAGTTCAGCATGAACTCCGTAGGCGGCCACCGGTTCGCCGACTGACGCTGGGCCATGGCGCCCGTCAGCCGATGCCACGGCAGCCCCAGCCCGCACGGGTCGAGGAAGAGGAACAGCGGCAGCCCGGCAGCCGCATGCAGCACCTCCTCCAGGACGCCGTCGACATCACCGTGATGCACCCGTGCGTCCACGCCCTGCGGCTGGTAGAGCGCGGCCACTTTCTCCAGGCGGTCCACCGATTTGCGCTCCCGCTCGGTGAAGAAGCACGTCCATCGCAGCTGGTGCCGGGACAGGTGCTGAGAGGCGACCCGCATCGCGATCTCGGCGGAGCCTGCCTCGCCGCTTTCGTACCGGCCTTCGCCGGCGTACCCATCCAGGTACACCACCCGGCCCTCCCGCGACCCGGTCATCCCCCCGAACTGCGGGATGTACCGGCCGAGCAGGCTGTGCTTGAACACGCTCGGCAGCCCAGGCTCATCCCAGTAGGCGCCGCCCGCTCCCGTGGCCATCTCCACCACCCCCCAGACCCCACCAACACCCCTGTCACACATGGTGAGTTCACCGATGCACCACGTAAAGGGGGCGTGCGGCGGCGTACGGGAGCATGCGCCGCCACGCCGCCCTTTCGGCTGGCTGCTGACAGCGGTGATGACCTCTCGCCGGTCTCGCCCAAAGGCGAAAGCTGCCGCCGAGGGCCGACTGCGTTACCTCCAGCGCAGACGGCTGTGGGAAAGCCGAAGCTCTGCTCCCGGGTAGCCGGACGAGCACGGGCTCCGCGGGCGGGCGCCTCCGAATGTCACAGGCGTCAATAGAGTTGTTGTTGCCGAAGGCCCTTCGGAACGGAGAAGGGAGACCCCACTCTCGAGGCCGATGCTTTGGACGGCCGGCCTCGCCGGGATCTCCCTCTCGCTGACGTCGGGCTGCCCGTCCAGTGTGAGGAGAAGGGAACCCTTGACGCCTCCTGAAGGTACCCCGGCCGATGCCCCGCCCAACGTCCGTCTCGGTTGGTTAACGACCATGACCGGGCTGGTGTCCATCGTCGCCGTGGTCGTCCTGGCTCTGACCGGCCATACCGAAGCCGCAGCTGCTGTCGCGGTGATCGGCGGTGCAGTGAGCGCCGCCGGTGGAGTCCAGGTGACCGTGAACATCCGCCAGTGACTGAAGGGCCGGACCAGGTCCTCGAACGCGACGGCACATGGCGGGAAGCTCGGCCCGTACGGAGCATGTCCGTGCGGGCCGACTCGGTCACGAGCCTCCGCGCCTCGGCTCCGGATCACGCAGATGGTGTCCGTGCCCACGGTGACGTCGACGGATTGAGACCTCCCGTGGGCTCGGGTGCTCAGGGCTCGGTGCGTCGCAGGTGCTGGCGGCGGTTGTTGACCAGGGCGCGCCAGCGGCGGCGGGTGGGGTCTTCTCCGTCGAGCCAGCGGGCTCGGGTCGACGGCTCGACGGGGAGGGCGGCCATGAAATGGGCGATGTCGGTGTAGTAGGCGTAGTCGCCGCCGCGAGTGAGTTCGCGGAGCCGGGCGAGCGCGGCCGCCAGTTCGGTCTGGTTGTCGAGCACGGCGTGGTGGAAACAGAGCACGAGCTCGAGGGTGGCGTGGACGGAGGCGAGTCCGGCGGTGCTGATTTCGGTGCGCAAGTGGCGGGCGCGGTCTTCGACTCCGGGGTGGCCGGCGTCGCGCACGAGGGCGGCGAGCTGGGCATTGATCGTGGTCGCGCGGAGGTCGACGCGGGCCAGGAGCTCGGCGGCGAGGTCGAGCGCGTCGTCGGCCTGGTCGGGGTCGGCGAAGGCGAGCGCGAAGGCGCGGAGTGCCTGGGTGGTGGCTGCTTCCCCGGCCTTGCCGTGTTGCTCGGCTTCAAGGCGGCCGGCCTCGTAGGCGTCGGCGGCTTCGTCCATACGGGCGTGGAGCCACCACACGTCGCCCGTGACGCGGTGGTGCCGGCCTTCCCAGCCGAGGGTGCGGGCGGTGTCCATGGCCGTGGGGAAGTCGCCGGCGAGACGGCTCAGGTGGGCCAGGCCCCGCTTCGCGGCCGGCGCGAGACGGCCGCCGCGAGCGGCGATCTGCTGCATGCCGCGGCGTGATTCCGCGGTGCGGCCGAGGTCGCGCTGGGCCTTGGCCAGGTAGTAGAGGGCCATCTCCTCCAGTTCAGCGGGCAGCAGGCCGGTGGTGGTGACGGCGGCGAGCCGTTCGGCGGTACGTTCGCGGTGTTCGTGCTGGCGGCGGGCCAGCGCACTGAGAGTCTCCACCAGGGTGTCGGCGGCTGTCCGGGGAGCTCGGCCGGGGATGGTGCGGGCGGCGGGTGTGAGGGGTTCCCAGACGGAGTCGCCTACGTACTGGAAGGCCGCGTCGGTGAGCCAACCGAGCTCCAGGCTGAAGTCGCGGGCGAGCGCCAGGCCTTGACGCAGGCAGGCCACCAGCACGGCGCGGTCGCGTGGGCAGCTGTGCCACTCGCTGCCCAGCGCGTCGAAGGCGCGCTCGGCGGCGCGGCGCCAGTCGGCCGGGGACCAGCGGTCGTCGGTGTGGTCGTCGGCGTTGCGGATGGCGGATCGGACGACTTGGTGGAGGTGGAAGGGCCACAGGAGGTCCTGGTCGTGGCGGACGAAGGGCCGTTCGCTCAGCCGTAGCGCGGCGGCCTCCTGGTCCAGGCCCGCGGCCCGGGCGGCCAGGGAGACGGAGAAGGCGTCGAGGAGGGAGACGGAGCGCAGCACGTGCCGCTCGCCGGGGGTGAGGTCGCTGAGGGTGCGGGCGATCAGGGCAGGGAAGTCACCGAAGTCCTCCGCCTCCGGCTGTCGGCTGCGCCGGATCTCCAGAAACCGCATGATCGACAGGTCGAGGTAGAGGGGCAGGCCGCCGGAGCGTGCGGCGATGGTGCGGCGCAGCGGCCCGCCGATGAGCGGCCTGCCCCCGCTGTCGGCGAGCCTGCGGGCGAGGTAGTCCTCGCAGTCCTGCGGGGAGAAGTCGCCGATGAGGACCTGCCGTACGGCGGACTGCGGACCGGGTGCTTCATGGGGGACCAGCTCCGGCCAGGCGGCGGGTCCGGCCCAGTCGAGCTGCCCGTGCAAGCCGGTGTCGGCCCACTGGAGGCGGTTGCGTCCGGTGATGACGAAGAACGCGTTGGGCATCAGCCACACGATGCGCTGCAGGAGGCGTTCGAGGTCACGGTGGGTCCGGTCGCCGGTGTCCTCGAAGGCGTCGAACAGGACCACCGGGAGGACTGCTCTGTCCGGGGGAAGCTGGGCCAGATCCCAGGCCAGCAGATGGGTGGCGAAGCTGAGGGTCTCCAGGTCCGGTTCGGCGTCCAGGACGTCGGCGAGGCGCGAGCAGCCGGCCAGCGCCCGGACGGTCTGGCGGCGCTCGCGGAGCGCGCTGACGAGCGACTGAGCGATCTGACCGATGGCGCCGCCGACGGTGCCGGGCAGGGCGAGGGCCTGGGCGGCGTCGGCGAGCGCGGACTGCATCTGCTGCGGCAGGTTCAACGCGCCGCTGAACCGGGCCAGCATCCCGCCTCGCTGCAGGTAGTCCTCCAGCGGTTCACCGGGGTGGTGGTGCTCCCAGTGCCTGCGCAGGGCCAGGTCGAAGGCGGGCATGGGACGGCCGAGACCTGCGAGGGCGAGCCGGATGGCGAGGACGACACGTTCGAAGTCGATGCCCGCCGCGCGCGCGAGATCGATCCGTACGGGCAGGAGGTGCTCCGTGGGAAAGGGGAGTTCGCCCCACTGGGCGGGGCGCTGCCCGCCGAGGGCGGCCTCGAGCTTGCGGGAGAGGGTGGACTTGCCGATGCCGCCGACGCCGTGGAAGACGAGCACGTTGCGGCGGCCGCTTTCGAGGTCTTCGACGTCGAAGCCGGGGCTGGAGAGGTGCTGCGCGTGGGCGGTGAGGGCTGCGGCGACGGCATGCCACTGCGCGAGCCGGTTCGTGAAGGCTTCGGACACCTCGAGCTCGCGGTCGTTCGAGTGGAACAGCGCACGAAGATCCCGGCCTGCCACGACACCCCCCAATGATCATCTGTAGTCAATCTAGAGGCGCCCGGCGCGTCCTGCCTACACCCCGCCAACCACCTTCGGCGGTTGGCCTGTTGACCGGCTGGGGCCGTGGTGCGGTCCCCGGGCCGCGGGCCCCTGCTTGATGCGCTGTTCCTCCTCCCGGGAAGATAGCCGGACCGCTCCGACACCAAGGTGGTCCCGTGCCTGATGACCCTGCACGCCCGGCAGGTTCCCGCGACGCCTCCACGGCAGGCCGGGACGATGCCGCCCGGTCGGCGGGATGCGAGGAAGCCCTGGACACGGTGCGGGCGGTACTCGCCTGGTACACCGAGCAGATCATCACCGAGCGCCGTTCCACCGAGCCGGATCCGGCGCGGCTGGAGCGCCTGCTGGCCGAGCACCGGGCGTGCGCGGCCGACCAGCAGGCACTGCGCGAGGCCGGCCCGCAGGAGCGCGCCCGTATCGCGGCCGACTACGCGGCCCGCTACCGGGAGCTGACCGGGCCGTAGCCGGCCGCGGCGTACCGGGCCGGCAGAAGCGGTACGGCCGGCCGCGGGCGGGGAAGGCGCCTCGGCTGCCAAGCGGTCGGCAGCGTGGCACGGGCCAGGGAGGCGATCTCCTCCAGTTCGGCCCGGTACTGCGGAAGCGCGGCCCGCAGGGCCCGGTGCGCGGACAGGAAGGACGCGGCCTCCCGCGCCGTGTAGGGCCGGGTCCGCTCCGCATCGAGGGCTGCGGCGCCGCGCGCCGCGCAGCGCCAACTGCCGTCCCGGGCCCGCTCGTTGCGGTAGAGCGTTCGGAGATCCCGGTGCAGGATCAGCAGCGACCCGACCGCCGGGAGTCCCTCGGCGCTCCGGACGGCCGCGGCCACGCCCGCGTAGCAGGCATCGTGCCCCGACCGGGTGGTGAAGCGGGCTGGTACGCCGAGCTGCTGCGCACGCACGAACCGGCGTGCGGTCCCCTGACGGCTGTCCGCCGCACGCACCGCCAGCGCCACCACCTCGATTCGGTAGCCGGCCGCGGCGAAGCGGGCGGCGCTGAGCCGGAACTCCTCCCCGCTGCCGGGAGCGGCCTCGACGACCACATCGCCGCGCCGGGCGCGTACGTACGCTTCGGCCTCGGCGCGCCAGGCACGGTAGTCGGCACGGATCGCCTCTCCGGCCGTACGCGGCTGCTCCCGCAGTAACTGGTGGTAGTCGGGGTGCATCGGTTTGAGGTCGTCTCCGGCGATCCGGGTCGCGCCGCGGCCGGCCATCGCATGCTGCACCAGGTCGGCGGCCTGTGACTTGCCGGCGCCGGGCTGGCCCAGTACGTACACGGCGACCGGCCGTTCCTGCGGCACGATGCCGCCCAGGTACGACGGAACGATCAGCTCGTCGAAGATCCACCGGTGCTCTGCGGCCGAGAGGCGGTGGAAGTCGACGCCGGGCGGCTCCCGCCGCGCCTGGGCGATCCGGCGCACCGGCTCGGCCAGCGCCCAGGCCCGCTCCACATCGCCCCGTACGAGACGCCTGCGCTCGTCGGAGATCCGCTCGTCGTGCAGCCGCTGCTCCGCGCCGGACAGCTCCCGGCGGAAGTGCAGCGTCTCCCGGGCCGACCACGGCCGTACCCGCTCGGCGGACACCGCGCCCGCCGGGGCACCGCCTCGGGCCGTGGGGGCCAGCTCGGCGCCGTACAGCACTTCGTGGCTGCGCCGCAGGATGGTGACCCGGTCGGCCAGGACCTCGGATTCGATGGCCGAGAGCGTTTCGAGCATGCTGTCCGAGCAGCCGTCGTGGTTCTCCCAGGAGACGTACCGGCCGGCGCCGGTGGCGTGGACCTGCCGCACGTAGCGGTCCAGCACACGCAGCTGGCTCCACGCCTCCGGCGTGGCCAGCGCTGCCACCTCGATGCGGTAACCGGCCTCGCGGTAGGCGCGGGACGCGGCACGGAACTCCTCCACATCGCCCAGGGCGGTCTCCACCACGGCGTCGAACCGGCTCCGGCGGGCATGCTGCTCGACTTCTGCCTGCCAGCGCCGGGTGTCCGGGCGGATCTTCACTCCCGCGCTCCGGTCGTCCTCGGCGAGCAGCGCCCGGTACCAGGGGTGGTGGGCCTTGTAGAGGTCGCTGCCGATACGGACCGCGCCGCCGCGCCGATCCAGAACGCCGTGGATCAAGTCAGCGGCGGCGGACTTGCCGCTGCCCGGCTGCCCGGCGACGAACACCACCACGGGCCGCTCCTGCCGCACCGCGTTCTTCGTCCAGGCCGGCAGGATGCCCGTCGTGAGGATGCTCTGATGCTCCTGGTCCGGCAGCGGAAGCGGCGTGACGGTTCGATCCTTCACCAGCCGGGCTCTCTTCCTGGTCTGACGCGGTACGGCGCAGCTCGGGCGTGCGCGCCGCAGGCGAACACCCACACCATAACACTTTGACACGATGTTCCAGTCATGGTGTTATTGAGTCATGCTGTACGAGACGCCTGCGCTGGACGCCGCCGACCACCGCGTCCTGGAAGAGATCGAGGAGATGCGGCACGCCCTGCGCCACGCACTCCGCGCCGCCCCGCAGTGGTCCGGGCAGCTGCGACGGAACCTGACCGCGCGGGCGATCGCCGGATCGAACACCATCGAGGGCTACGCTGCGACCGTCGACGACGTCGAGGCACTGATGACCGGCGAGGAACCGCTGGAGACCGGCGAGACCACCCGCGTCGAACTGGAGGGCTACCAGCGGGCGATGACCTACATCCAGGCCCTCGCGGACGCCGGCACCGCCTTCCGCTACGACGCCGGACTCCTGGGCGGGCTGCACTTCATGATGCAAGGCCATCACCTGACCAAACGGCCCGGCCGGTGGCGAGACGGCCCCGTGTACGTCACCAGCCCCGACGACCCGGCCGTACCCGCCTACACCGCGCCCGCCGCGGACCAGGTACCCGACCTGATCGGCGAGCTCCTGGAGTGGCTCAACAGCGGCGACCTCGGCACGCCGGTGCACGTACGGGCGTCGATGGCGCACCTGAACCTGGTCAACATCCACCCCTGGGCCGACGGCAACGGCCGCATGTCCCGCGCTCTGTCCACGCTCGTCTTCGCCCGCGACGGCGTCGTCCCCCCTGAGTTCTCTTCCATCGAGGAATGGCTCGGCCGCGGCCAGAACACCTACGCCTACTACCGCGTCCTGCAGCACGTCGGCGGCCCCGCGTGGGAACCCGGACGCGACACCCATCCGTGGGTCCGCTTCTGCCTCGACGCTCACCACCGACAGGCCCAGCAAGCCCAGCGCCGCCTCGACCTGTTCTCGCGCGCTTGGATCCACCTCACCGACCAGGCACATGCCGACGGCCTGGACGAGCGCGTCGTCTACGCCCTCCTCCCCGCCTTCTGGGGTGCCAAGGTGCGGCGTGCCGTCTACCAGCAGGACGCCGACCTCTCCGACCAGCAGGCCATCCGAGACCTGCGCGATCTCGTCCGCATCGGCTGGCTCACCGCGCACGCCAAAGCCCGCGCCCGCCACTATGGCCCCGGACCGCGCCTCGCCGCCGCCCAGGAGCAGATCCGCGCCTCCGTGAAGCCGTACGCCGACCCTTACGCATGATCTGCGTGAAAGAGAACTGCGATGCCTGAGATCACCGCCCGGCCCGAACCACGCACGGTCGCACTCTTCCTGATCCGGCAGACCGCGCTCGACGAAGCGGCCCGCCACGCACAAAGGCCGGACAATCAGCCCGCCCCCAACTGGGAGATGCACCACGACCTGACAGCCGCCCTTGGGGATTGGCACGCACGCGGCACGCTGCGCGAGGACTCCCTGCTGCTCACGGAATGGCTGGCGACCGAACTGTGCGCCTTCCTTCTTCACCGGCTCGGCACCCAGACCCAGGTGGAGCGGTGGCTGCGCGACTTCGGCGACGAGGTGTGCCGAACCCAGCAGCACGCCCACCCAGCCGGGCCCACTGCGATCGAGATCCTGTCGGCCGTCACCGGCAACGCGGCTGACCGTCCCGAAGGGCCCGGCGGAGCCGAGCACGTGGTACGGATCGCTACCCCATACCTGCACTACCTCCGAGCTGACCACGAGGTCGAAGACGCCCGAGAGGTCGCGTTGACCTTCGCCCTGTGGGCGGGCTCGCAGTTGGCCGCCCTGATGCACAACGATCCGGATCGGATCACCGCCTGCATGGACGCACGCGACTCCTGAACCGGGCTTACTGCCCCTCGCCGCCCTTGTCCTCGTCCAGCTCCCCACGTCCGGAACTGCTCTGGTATGGGGGTTCAGACACACATTGATCGGCAGCCGACCTTCCTGCCCGCACGGCCGCGCCCCGAGCCGGCGGTCGACGGCTGACCGGGCACTCGGGGATCAGCTGGTCAATTGCGTGCAGCGTGCAGCGGGTTGCTACCACGAGAGGGCGCGTGAGGGGCGCGTTCCGGCGAATGCGGTGTCGTTCTGACAGTTTGCCGCTACGGAACCGGAAGTACACCTGCAGAAATCAGTGATACGCCACGGATGCGTCGAATAGTACGATTCGTATTTTCGCTCTGCGTGCTATTAGGGTCACGCTCGGATGCGGACAGGACTTCGAAGGGTCGACAAACCAACATGAAGTCCTGTCCGCACACTGCACTGCCAGCACTAAATTAGGAGCTCGCATGGAACGATCCCCGCATCGTCGCCGCAGTAAACAGCTGCACAGCTGTGTAGCTGCCAGAACAGAGCTTAACAGCGGCGACGAAACTCGATCGCTGGATGCCCCGCTGGGCAAGAGTGCGTTTGCTTGGTACATCCCCGTCCTTTACTGGGTCGTCTTCATCCCCGCAGCGCTGGTCTGCGTGATCTGGACCCCGCATCCGGAGCTGCTGCCGTACCTCCAGGTGCCTCCGGAAGCGCTGTATGCAGGGGCTGCGGGAGCCGGCGCTGTCGGAAGCGGCCGCTGGCGAGCACGCCTGCGGCGATAGCCGAGGAGGGGTGGCAAGGCCTGAACGGCCTGCCACCCCTTGCCGGTCGGCGACGAAAGGCGGCTTACCGGCGCCAAATCCGGTGCCGGTAACGAAACAGCCCGCTATTCCGGTCACTGCCGTCCGTGTTCATAACGGAACTCGCACTGCCCCTTTCCGCACCCCAGGACGGAACATCACACATGACTCTGTGCGCCTACTGCGGAGCAGCTCTGGACTCCGAGGGCCAGAAGGTCGGTCGTCCGCAGAAGTACTGCGGCACCTCCTGCCGGCAGGCCGCTCACCGCTCCCGCAAGAAGGGCCGCGACGCCGCCTGCAGGAACGCCGGCACGACCGGCCCGCGGGCCGAAGCGCCGGGGAAGAAGCCGCAGCCCGCGGTTGCCCCGAGCGAGGACGTCATCATCGAAATCATCAGAGATCTCCACGAGGAGACCCGGCAGCTGCTGCGGAGCGTGGAGAGCGGATTCCCTTCGGATCCCCTGCGCCGCACCCTGAAGCTCCGCAACCACCTGGACAACCTCACCGCCGGCCTGGTCGGCCGCGCGCGTCACCACCGCATCACCTGGTCCCGCATCGGCGCCCTCCTCAGCATCAGAGAGGACACCGCCCGCCACCGCTTCACCGACGCGCACATCCAGCGCCGCCTTCGACATCTCTCCGGCGCGCGAACGGTGCCCCCGAGCTTGGGCGCGCTCTACGCCGGCGCGCCGCCTCCCGCGAAGTCATCCACGGCCGGTCCTAACGAGGAAGGGCCGCCCCTTCCTCGTACGCCTGCCAGCGCCGCCTACAACCGGCTCGCTCCCGTGCTCTCCATGCTCGCCCGCGCCTCCCAGCTTCCCCTGCAAGAACTCGGTGACCGGTGCGGCTGCTCGCCGTCGTACATGTCCCGAATCCTCAACGGCGAGCGCGTTCCGTCCTGGCCCATCACCGAGCGCTTCGCCGTCGTCTGCGGCGCCGACACCGCTGTTCTGCGGGACGTCTGGGAATCCGAGCAGCTGCGTGACCGGACGCCCCGCGATCAGCCGGCGCAGCCCTGCGGCGAGCCCGTCCTGACCAAAGACACCTCCGGCCAGTCCATAGCCCGGCTGATGTCCGCTCTGCGCACCCTGCACATCCGAGCCGGGCGGCCCACTGCCGCCGCTGTCGCCGCATCCGCGTACTGGTACTTCACTCCCGACGACGTCACCCGGATGCTCGGTGGCCGCCTCGCCGAATGGCGCAGCCTGGAGCGGCTCGTCCACGCGCTGGGTGGGAACCCCGACTACTTCCTCCCGCTGTGGAGAGCAGTCGAAGCCCGGCTCCCCGCGGCGCCGAACCCCGCTGACAGCCGCGGGGGAGAAGATGCCGCGCCCGAGCAGAAGCGGGCGGGCAGCTCTACGGACGACGTGACGGAGGAAGATCAGCGACGCGCCGGTCGGCCTCAGACAGACCGGACGCGGGCGCTACCGGACGACACGGGCGACACGTCCTGAGCCAGGCGTCTGCTCCCCGCCCGCGGGGCGTACCCGTACGGACTACTCGGCCTGGCAGGCGGCGTACTTGAGGGCGCTGCGGGCATCGACGAGAGCAGGGCCGCTGAGCGTGGCCCAGAAGGGATGCGCCTGTATCGCGGCGGCAAGCTCGGTCTCCTGCCCGCGCAGCTGATGCTCCTGCTCGGCCTGTTCGCGGCTGCGGCCCAACGGCGGGTCACCTGGCGCCCAGTGGGCCGCGCCGGACTGGGCGGAGGCTTCCGCGAAACTCGGGAGGGCAGCGAGGAGCCGGCTGCGTTCACTACGGACGCGGCACAGCTCCTTCTGCGTGTGGAGGAGTTCGTCGGGGAAGTCGAAGGTCACCCGGAATACGATACTCGTTCGATTCTGCCGGGTGGCGGCCGGCGACGAGGCGGGCACGCCGCCGGGCGCGCTCGGAGCCGCAGGTCAGCAGCTTTTGAGGCTGTGCCGCTTGCCGCCCTGGGCTGACAGGCCGTCCGCGGCCGACTCGGCGGTGAGGACCGTGACCGACGCCGTGGTGGCGAGGCCGTACTCGGCGGTGTCGGCGAGCAGGTCGGCCAGGTCGACCTCCGTGACGACGACACGCACGGCGTCGGTCTCCGTCTCGGGCACCGGAGTGTCGGCGCCGGCCGCGATCAGCCGGGCGCGGGCGAGCAGCAGCTCGGGCTCGCTCACGCGCAGCTCGGTGCGGGTGCGCAGGGTGTAGGGCAGGGACACGGGGCATCTCCGGGACGGACGGTGAAGGGCGGCAGGCGGAGGGCTGGTCCCCCGGGTGCCGGGCACGGCTGGCAGAGGGGCCCCGGGCCCGGCGTGGGGGAAGAATTTCCGGGCCCGGGGCAGTGGAGCGCGCCGGTGCGGCGCGGCTGTGGACCATTCCTGGAATTCGGACCGAAGACCGCATTAATTCCGCTGCCCTGATTTCTAGTCAGGCCCGGGTTCTGCGGTCAATCGCAGAACCCGGTTTTCTCGTGAGGCGAGAAAGGAATTCACCGGTTCTCGTGTTCTGCGTGTGGAGGAGTTCGTCGGGGAAGTCGAAGGTCACCCGGAATACGATACTCGTTCGATTCTGCCGGGTGGCGGCCGGCGACGAGGCGGGCACGCCGCCGGGCGCGCTCGGAGCCGCAGGTCAGCAGCTTTTGAGGCTGTGCCGCTTGCCGCCCTGGGCTGACAGGCCGTCCGCGGCCGACTCGGCGGTGAGGACCGTGACCGACGCCGTGGTGGCGAGGCCGTACTCGGCGGTGTCGGCGAGCAGGTCGGCCAGGTCGACCTCCGTGACGACGACACGCACGGCGTCGGTCTCCGTCTCGGGCACCGGAGTGTCGGCGCCGGCCGCGATCAGCCGGGCGCGGGCGAGCAGCAGCTCGGGCTCGCTCACGCGCAGCTCGGTGCGGGTGCGCAGGGTGTAGGGCAGGGACACGGGGCATCTCCGGGACGGACGGTGAAGGGCGGCAGGCGGAGGGCTGGTCCCCCGGGTGCCGGGCACGGCTGGCAGAGGGGCCCCGGGCCCGGCGTGGGGGAAGAATTTCCGGGCCCGGGGCAGTGGAGCGCGCCGGTGCGGCGCGGCTGTGGACCATTCCTGGAATTCGGACCGAAGACCGCATTAATTCCGCTGCCCTGATTTCTAGTCAGGCCCGGGTTCTGCGGTCAATCGCAGAACCCGGTTTTCTCGTGAGGCGAGAAAGGAATTCACCGGTTCTCGTGTCCCCCCGGTATCCTGCGGGTGTCATCCCCACCCGAAGCCGAAGGGCACACCCGTGAGCGCCAATCGCCCGGCCGCCGTCGTCGTTCTCGCAGCGGGTGAGGGCACCCGCATGAAGTCGGCGACTCCCAAGGTCCTGCACGAGATCTGCGGACGCACCCTCCTCGGACACGTCGTCGACTCGTCCCGCGCGCTGGACCCCGAGCATCTGGTCGTGGTCGTCGGGCACGCGCGCGAGCAGGTCACGGCGCATCTCGCCGACATCGACGCGGACGTGCGCACCGCCGTGCAGCACGAGCAGAACGGCACCGGCCACGCCGTGCGCACGGGCCTCGAAGCCCTCACCCGCGAGGGCGTGACCCTCACCGGCACCGTCGTCGTGACCTGCGGCGACACCCCCCTGCTGACCGGGGAGACGCTGCGGGCGCTCACCGGTGCGCACACGGCGGAGGGGAACGCCGTGACCGTGCTGACCGCCGAGGTGCCCGACGCGGACGGGTACGGCCGTATCGTCCGCGACCCGGCCACCGACGCCGTCACCGCGATCGTCGAGCACAAGGACGCGACGGACGCGCAGCGCGCACTCCGCGAGATCAACTCCGGTGTCTTCGCCTTCGACGCGCAGCTGCTGACCGACGCGCTGGCGAAGGTGCGTACGGACAACAGCCAGGGCGAGGAGTACCTCACCGACGTGCTCGGCATCGTGCGCGAGGCCGGGCACCGGGTGGGCGCGGCCGTCGCGGCGGACCACCGCGAGATCCTCGGCATCAACAACCGCGTACAGCTCGCGCAGGCGCGCCGGCTGCTCAACGAGCGGCTCCTGGAGCGCGCCATGCTGGACGGCGTGACCGTGGTGGACCCGGCGACGACGTGGATCGACGTGACGGTGTCGTACGAGCCGGACGCCGTCGTCCACCCCGGCACCCAGCTGCTCGGCGGCACGCACGTCGCCGCGGACGCCGAGGTCGGGCCCAACTCACGGCTGACGGACACGGCGGTCGGCGCGGGCGCGGTCGTGAGCAACACGGTGGCGGACGGCGCCGAGATCGGCCCGCACGCGCAGGTCGGCCCGTACACGTACCTCCGTCCCGGCACCAGCCTGGGTGCGAAGGTCAAGGCGGGCAGCTTCGTGGAGATGAAGAGCGCGACGCTCGGCGAGGGCACGAAGGTGCCGCACCTGTCGTACGTGGGCGACGCGACGATCGGTGAGCACAGCAACATCGGGGCGGCGAGCGTCTTCGTCAACTACGACGGGGTCAACAAGCACCGCAGCACGATCGGCTCGCACTGCCGCACCGGCGCGGACAATATGTTTGTGGCGCCTGTCACGGTCGGGGACGGCGCCTACACCGCGGCGGGCTCGGTGATCACCAAGGATGTGCCGCCCGGATCGCTCGCCGTCGCACGCGGCCAACAGCGCAATATTCCGGGCTGGGTGGCGCGTAAGCGGCCCGGGAGCGCGGCGGCGCAGGCGGCCGCGGCGCGTGCCGAGGAGCCGCCGGAGGAGGGCGGGGAGGGGCCCGGACAGGAGGCATGACCGCTGCGGCTGGGTAAGCGCGCGATACGGGCGGGGTTTACCGTGAAGAGGCACCCACGCGAAGCGGAACGCAAGGAGAATGTGCTGTGACCGGGATCAAGACGACCGGCGAGAAGAAACTGATGCTCTTCTCCGGCCGCGCTCACCCCGAGCTGGCGGAGGAGGTCGCGCAGCAGCTTGGCATCGGCGTGGTCCCGACCAAAGCCTATGATTTCGCCAACGGTGAGATCTATGTCCGCTTCCAGGAGTCGGCGCGTGGCGCCGACTCCTTTTTGATCCAGAGCCACACGACGCCGATCAACAAGTGGATCATGGAGCAGCTGATCATGATCGACGCGCTGAAGCGGGCCTCGGCCCGCAGCATCACGGTGATCGTGCCCTCGTACGGCTACGCGCGGCAGGACAAGAAGCACCGCGGCCGCGAGCCCATCTCCGCCCGGCTCATCGCGGACCTGCTGCGTACGGCGGGTGCGGACCGCATCCTCACCGTCGACCTGCACACAGACCAGATCCAGGGCTTCTTCGACGGCCCGGTCGACCACCTCTCGGCGCTGCCGGTGCTCGCGGACTACGTGGGCAAGAAGGTGGACCGGGACAAGCTGACGGTCGTCTCGCCGGACGCGGGTCGCGTACGGGTCGCCGACCGCTGGTGCGACCGGCTGGGCGCGCCGCTGGCGATCGTGCACAAGCGGCGGGACAAGGACGTCGCGAACCAGGTCACGGTGCACGAGGTGGTCGGCGACGTCGAGGGCCGGGTGTGCGTGCTGGTCGACGACATGATCGACACCGGCGGCACGATCTGCGCGGCGGCAGACGCGCTGTTCGCGCACGGCGCGGAGGACGTGATCGTGACGGCGACGCACGGCATCCTCTCCGGCCCGGCGGGCGACCGGTTGAAGAACTCCAAGGTCAGCGAGTTCATCTTCACTAACACGCTGCCGACGCCGGGCGAGCTGGACATCGACAAGATCACGGTGCTGTCGATGGCGCCGACGATCGCGCGCGCGGTGCGCGAGGTGTTCGAGGACGGCTCGGTGACGAGCCTCTTCGAGGAACAGGCGTAGCGGACGCGGGCGTTCCGGTTCCGCCGGATCGATCCTGCAAGATCGATTTCTGTACGGCCTTCCGCGCCGAGTAGACTCACAGAGTTGCTCGGCGAGGGAGGCCACGCCGTACGCGTCAGGCGTGCGGACGGCTGTCCGTAATCGACGCGCTCTTCGTAGCAGGCCCCCCGTGGGCCGCCTGTCGGGTGCCGGGTGACCGCCCGTTGACACCGATACGCACGATACGAGGAGCGCCTCATGGCTGACGTGAATCTCAAGGCCACCGTCCGCAGCGAGTTCGGAAAGGGTGCGTCCCGTCGGCTGCGCCGCGAGGAGCTCGTCCCCGGCGTGATCTACGGCCACGGCGCCGACCCGGTGCACGTCGCGCTGCCGAGCTACGACCTGATGATGGCGCTGAAGACCTCCAACGTCCTGATCAACCTGGATGTCGAGGGCAAGAAGGAACTGGTCATCCCGAAGGCCGTGCAGCGCGAGGCGATCCGCGGCTTCCTGGTGCACATCGACCTGCTCACCGTGAAGAAGGGCGAGAAGGTCAGCGTCGAGATCCCGATCCACGTCGAGGGCGAACTCGCGCCGGGCCAGCACGTGCTGGAGCACGGCATGAACGCCCTGCCGGTCGAGGCCGAGGCGACGCACATCCCGGAGTCGGTCACCGTCTCCGTCGAGGGCCTCAGCGCGGGCGACTCGGTGGCGGCCAAGGACATCAGGCTGCCGGCCGGGACCACGCTGGACACGGACGGCGACGCCATCGTCATCCAGGTGCTGTCGGCGCAGGCCGAGGAGCCGACGGGCGAAGAAGCGGAAGGCGAGGGCGAGGGCGGCGAGGGCTCCGGGGAGTAATCTCCCGGCCCGGCCCGCCTCGTGCCGTACGGGGCCCCGTCGCGAACGGGGCCCCGTACGTACGGGGCTCGTGCCGTACGGACTCCCGCCGTACGGGCTCATGCCGTACGAGCTTGTGCCGTACGGGATCGTCTGGATGCGGATGGTCCCGTACGGGACACTCACCCTGTTTCCGTCCGCCGCCCCGCGTCGCCCGCGAGGCGGCGTGCCGTCTCCCAGCTGCCGCCGGAGGTCCCGGACATGTCGACCAACGCCACCTCGCCGAGCGGCGCCGGGGCGGAGCCGTGGCTGATCGCGGGCCTCGGCAACCCGGGGCCGCAGTACGCGGGGAACCGGCACAACGTCGGGTTCATGGTCGCCGACCTGCTGGCGTCCCGGATCGGCGGCTCGTTCAAGACGCACCGCGCCCGCGCGCAGGTCCTGGAGGGCCGCATCGGCACGCCCGGGATCTCCAGCCACCGGATCATCCTGGCCAAACCGATGTCGTTCATGAACGTCTCGGGCGGACCGGTCACCGCGCTGCGCGACTTCTACCGGGTGCCGGTCGAGCGCATCGTCGCCGTGCACGACGAGCTGGACATCGACTACGGCGCCCTCCGCCTCAAGAAGGGCGGCGGTGACAACGGCCACAACGGCCTCAAGTCGATCACCAAGTCCCTCGGCCCCGACTACCACCGCGTCCGCTTCGGCGTCGGACGGCCGCCGGGCCGCATGACCGTCGCCGACTACGTGCTGCGGGACTTCTCCACCGTGGAACGCAAGGAACTGGACTACTTCGTGGACCGCGCCGCCGACGCCGTCGAAGCCCTCGTCGTGGACGGCCTCGAGCGCGCCCAGAGCACGTACAACTCCTGAGCCGCAAGGGCGTGCAGGGGCATCCAAGAGTGTGAAGAAGTCAAGAAGAACGCGTACGAGCCGGTAACGGACCAAGCGGGCAGCGGAGGTTGACCACGCGCCGCGCCATGGCGAAGTATCGCCGCCATGTCACCGAGCAGCGTCACGAAACGGAGCCGCATACGCCGGGCCGGCGAGAGCGCGTTCGGGATGCTGCTGCTCGCCAAGACCGCCCTGATGGCCCTGCTGGCGATGCTGCTGCTGATCGCCGGCGTGTGGACGTCGTGGGACACGGCGGAGCCCGCGATGTTCTCGGGAGAGCGGGAGCGCGGCACCCTCGCGGTCGGGAAGTGCGGCGACGACGAGTGCCGCGGCGCCTTCACGCCGGGCAGCGGGGGCAAGCCGCGGGACGGCGTGGTGATCTCCAAGACGGTGGCCGAGGGGCGCGGCGAGACCCTCGACGTGGCCCTGCGCCCGGGCACGGACGAGGTCGTGCGCACCGGCCCCGCGGGCATGCTGTACGCCTGGGTGCCGCTGGCCGGGGCGCTGCTGCTGGCCTCGGTGGTGGTCGCGGGAGGGCTGCGGCTGCGGCGTACGGCGTGGGTGATGGGACTGCTGGGCGCGGGCGTGATGGGCGCGTCGTTCCTGACGCTCTAGCGCTCACCACACTAGACAGGGCTCATTCCGCTTTGGTGACACTCCGGGTTGGCCATCACCCCGGCCGGGCTACGTTTCGCAACTGAGCGTTGTCACTGCATCGTTATCCAGTCGATTTGCCGCACGGCATATGCAAAGCCGCATATGCGACATTCCCTTCTTGACCGGCCCGTCGCGGCACAACAAGCTGTGCCTGGACACGGTCTGACCCCCCGATTCCCCTTCCAGTCCCTGAAGTTGGATGGCTCATGCGCGCCCCATCTCCGGCGTCCGCCCTGTCGGCTGCCGCAGCCGTCTCCCTGCTGCTGGCCCCGGCCGCGTACGCGACCCCCCAAGGCGACTACGGCACCGTGCGGATCCACGACGCCGCCAGCGGCGAGGAAGTACGCCCCGGCGGCCCCGAGGTCTGCACCTTCTACCTCGACGGCGACGGCTTCGACGGCTCCCGGCGCATCAGCTGGCAGATAGCCGAGCGCACGGAGTCCGGCGGGCGCGGCACCGTCGCCGAGACGGGCACGCTGGTGCTCGACGGCGACGGGCACGGGCGTACGGGCGGGCTGTCCCTGGCGGACGGCTCCTACGAGCTGATCTGGAACCTCGGCGGCGAGCGCGAGACCACCCACACCGCCCCGTTCGCGGTCGACTGCGACAGCCGTGGCGGATCCGGCGGTACGGCGCCCTCCAGCCCGGCGGGCCCCGAGCGGGACCAGCCCTCCGAGCCGTCCCCCGGGCAGGGCTCAGACAGCTCAGACAGCTCAGACAATCCAGACGACACCGGCCCCGGCCACGGCTCCGAGCCCGGACCGGGCCCCGAACCGGAGCCCGAAACGGAACCGCCCGCCAGCGCCACGGCCGTCCCGGAGCCCATCCCCTCCGAGCCCTCGGCGCCCTCCCCCAACGGCGACAGCGACCTCGCCCAGAGCGGCTCCGGCCTCCCCACGGGCGCCCTCGCCACCGCCGCCGCCTCGCTCCTGGGCGCGGGCACGTACCTGGTGCTGCGCCGTCGCAACACCCCCGGCCGCCGGCGCTGAACGGCCCGCGGGACCCGCGCGCGTACGGGACCCGCGCCCGTACGGCACGCGGGCCCGCCGGCGTACGGCACGCCCGCGGGCCCGGCGTACGGCCCGCTCAGCCCGTGTTGCGCAGCCCCGCCGCCACGCCGTTGACCGTCAGCAGCAGGGCGCGGGACAGGAGTTGGTCCGGTGCCTCGCCGCGCGCCGCGGCCTCGCGCTGCCGGTGCAGCAGGGTGACCTGGAGGTACGAGATCGGGTCGAGGTACGCGTCGCGGATCTGGAACGTCTGGCGGAGCGCCGGGTTGGCGTCCAGCAGCGCGTCCTCGCCGGTGATCCGCAGCACCTCGCTGACGGTCAGCGCGTGCTCCGCCTCGATCGTCGCGAAGACGTGCCGCAGCTCCTGAGGCACCAGCGTCTCCACGTAGTGCCGGGCGATCCGCAGGTCGGTCTTGGCGAGGGTCATCTCGACGTTGGACAGGAAGTTCTGGAAGAAGTGCCAGTGCGCGTACGCCTCTTCGAGCACCGTGTCCAGACCGGCCTCGCGCGCCGCACGCAGCCCCGAGCCCACCCCGTACCAACCGGGCACGATCTGCCGTGACTGCGTCCAGCCGAACACCCACGGGATGGCCCGCAGCCCGTCCAGGCCCGCGCCGCTGTCCGGGCGGCGGGAGGGCCGCGAGCCGAGGTGCAGCTCGGCGAGCTGGTCGACGGGCGTGGACGCGAAGAAGTACGCGGGCAGGTCCGGGTCCTCGACCAGCCGCCGGTACGCGCCGTGCGCCGCGTCGGACACGGTGTCCATGGCGGCGTCCCAGCGGGCCAGCGCCTCGTCGGACTGCCGGGGCGCGGTGTGCAGCGCGGACGCCTGGAGGGTGGCGGCGACGGTGAGTTCGAGGTTCTCCCGCGCCAGCGACGGCACCAGGTACTTGTCGGAGATGACCTCGCCCTGCTCGGTCAGCTTGATCTCGCCCTCCAGGGTGCCCCAGGGCTGCGCGAGGATCGCGTCGTGCGTGGGGCCGCCACCGCGCCCGACGGTGCCGCCGCGGCCGTGGAACAGCCGGAGCCGTACGCCGTGCCGGTGCGCCACGTCGCGCAGCCGCCGCTGCGCCCGGTGGATCTCCCACTGCGAGGTGGTGATGCCGCCGAACTTCGACGAGTCCGAGTACCCGAGCATGACCTCCTGCCGGTCACCGCGGAGCGCGACCAGCCGCCGGTAGGACGGGTCGGACAGCATCGCGTCCAGCAGCTCGTCCGCGATCCGCAGCTCGTCGGTGGTCTCCAGCAGCGGCACGATGCCGATCCGCGCCCAGCCGCCGTGCAGGTCGACCAGGCCGGCCTCGCGCGCGAGCACGGCCGCCGCGAACACGTCGTCGGCACCCTGGCACATGGAGATGATGTACGACTCGATGACCTCCGGACCGAAGGTGTCCAGCGCCTTGCGGACCGTCTGGAAGACGCCGAGCGTGCGCGCGCCCGCGTCGTCCAGCGGCGGCGGGCTCGGGGCCAGCGGGCGCCGCGACCGCAGCTCCTTGGCGAGCAGCCGCTGCCGGTAGTCCCGCGGCATGTCGAGGTAGCGCCACGACTCCTCGCCGAGCCGGTCGAAGAGCTGCCCGAGGGCGTGGTGGTGCGCGTCGGCGTGCTCCCGTACGTCCATGGTGGCCAGCTGCAGCCCGAACGCGGCCAGGGTGCGCAGCACGCGCTCCAGGTGCCCGTCGGCGACGAGGCCGCCGCGGTGCTCGCGCAGCGAGTCCTGCAGCAGGGTCAGATCGGCGAGCAGCTCGCCCGTGCCGAGGTAGTCGCGGCCGGGGGCGTGCGGGGTGTCGTTGGCCAGCCGGTCGCGGGTGTTGAGGAGCTTCTGCCGGACGCAGGTGGCCTTGAGGCGGTACGGCTCCTCGGCGTTGAGGCGCTTGTAGCGGGGGCTGATCTCGGGCAGCCGGTCCAGGTCGGCGTCGAGCGACTGGAGCAGCTCGGGGGTGGCGCCGCAGTTCCGGATGGAGTTGGAGAGGGCGCCGCGCAGCTCGTCGACGTGCTCCAGCGCGTCGGTGATGCCGTGCTCGTGCTGGAGCAGCAGCACGTCCCAGGTGACCTGCGGGGTGACGTTCGGGTTGCCGTCGCGGTCGCCGCCGATCCAGGTGCCGAACGTCAGCGGCCGGGTGCCGGACGGCAGCGGTGCGCCCGCCCGCTCCAGCTCCGCGGCCAGGTCCTCCAGCACGTCGCCGACGGCGCCGCGGTGCAGCTCGTCGAGGTAGTAGACGGCGTTCCGCGCCTCGTCGGCGGGCTCGGGGCGTACGACGCGGAGCTCGTCGGTCTGCCACACCAGGTCGATGTTCTCGGCGAGCCGCAGATCCGTACGGCGCCGGTCGGCGGTCTCCGTACGCTCCAGCAGCCCGGCGATCTTCCGCAGCTTGGTGAGCACCGAGCGGCGCGCGGCCTCCGTCGGGTGGGCGGTGAACACCGGGCGGACGCCGAGGTTCCGGGCGGTCTCGGCGAGGTGCCGCTCGTCGGCGTCCTTCAGCATGTCGGCCGTACGCGACAGGTTGCCGCCCTCGGCGGCGCGGCGGGCCCGGAACTCGCGGCCGCGGTGCACCTGTTCGGTGACGTTCGCCAGGTGGAAGTACGTGGAGAAGGCCCGTACGAGCTTCGCCGCCGTCTCCAGGTCGGTCCGCGCGAGCAGGGCGGCGGCGGCCTCGCCGTCGCTGCGCGTCAGCGCGCGCACGCGCTCGACGAGTTCGAGGAGCTCGGGGCCCTCCTGGCGGACGAGGGTCTCGCCGAGGAGGTCGCCGAGGCGCCGGATGTCGGCCCGCAGCGCGGAGGTCTCCGCCTGGCTCGCCGGCTGGGACGCCTGGCCCGGCTGGTCCGCGGGCGGGGCCGCCGCCCGGTCCGCCGGCGCGCTCGCCGGCCGGTCACCGCGGCCGGCGGGCGGCCCGGCGGAGGTCTCGGTACGGGTCTCGGCGGCGGACTCGGCGCTGCTCACAGGTGCGGCTCCTTGCGGCTTCTGGCTTCCGGTGCTGGGTATCCCGGTGCTCGGCTCCGGGGTGCTCGAGGCAGGTCACGGACCGCGCTGTCCGACGGACCCAGGATAGGTCGAGGCACTGCCCGCGTGACACGGCGTCCAGGTGATGGTCACGCCGGGGCGGGGTACCTGTCCTCTTGCTCCCGCGAGGGAGCCTGCGATAGTTACGTCCCCGTAGGTTACGGTTCCGTAGCCTCAGTCCCCGCCCGCCCCCGGTCCCGATGAGGACAGCGTCATGACCCGTAGCCAGGATGTGCTCGAGACGAACGCGAGCACCCCGCTCAAGGCATCCGAAGACTCCCCACTCCCCTCCGCCACCCTGGGCGGTGAGCAGCGCCGCTCACTCGAGCAGATCACGCTCCTGCTCTTCATCACCGTCCCGTTCCTGGCCCTGGTCGCGGCCGTGCCGCTGGCCTGGGGATGGGGCGTGAGCTGGCTCGACCTGGGCCTCCTGGTCGGCATGTACTACGTGGGCTGCCACGGCATCACGATCGGCTTCCACCGCTACTTCACCCACGGCTCGTTCAAGGCGAAGCGCCCGCTGCGCATCGCGCTCGCCGTCATGGGCTCGCTGGCCGTCGAGGGACCGCTGGTCAGATGGGTGGCCGACCACCGCAAGCACCACAAGTTCTCGGACGCCGAGGGCGACCCGCACTCGCCGTGGCGGTACGGCGAGAGCGTCCCGGCCCTGCTGAAGGGCCTGTGGTGGGCCCACATGGGCTGGATGTTCGACGAGGAGCAGACGCCGCAGCACAAGTACGCGCCGGACCTGATCAAGGACCCGGCGATCCGCGCCGTCTCGCGGCAGTTCGTGCTGTGGACGGTCGTCTCGCTGGCCCTCCCCCCGCTGGTGGGCGGACTGGTCACGATGTCCTGGCAGGGGGCGCTGACGGCGTTCTTCTGGGGTTCACTCGTCCGGGTGGCGTTGCTGCACCACGTCACGTGGTCGATCAACTCCATCTGCCACGCGGCCGGCAAGCGCCCCTTCCAGTCCCGCGACAAGTCCGGGAACGTGTGGTGGCTGGCCGTCCTCTCGTGCGGCGAGTCCTGGCACAATCTGCACCACGCCGACCCGACGTGCGCACGTCACGGCGTCGAGCGCGGGCAGCTGGACTCCAGCGCCCGGATCATCCGCTGGTTCGAGAAGGCGGGCTGGGCGTACGACGTACGCTGGCCGAAGCGTGACCGGATCGACGCCCGCCGCAAGGAGCAGCCCGCCGACGCGGCATGATGGATCCCGTGCCGACCGATGACCGAACGAACGCGACGAGTAAGAAGGACAAACCTCCTACGTCTGCTCCGTCAGGCTCCCGGCGCGCCCGCCGCCGTATGACCGGCAAGGAACGCCGGGAGCAGCTCCTGGACATCGGCCGGACACTGTTCGCCGAGCGCGGCTTCGAGGCCACCTCGGTGGAGGAGATCGCGGCGAAGGCCGGGGTCTCCAAGCCGGTCGTCTACGAGCACTTCGGCGGCAAGGAAGGGCTGTACGCGGTGGTGGTCGACCGCGAGATGCGCCAGCTGCTGGACATGGTGACCGGCGCGCTCACCGGCGGCCACCCGCGCGAGCTGCTGGAGCAGGCGGCGTTCGCGCTGCTCGACTACATCGAGCAGTACACGGACGGGTTCCGCATCCTCGTACGGGACTCGCCGGTGGCCCAGTCGACCGGCACCTTCGCCTCGCTGATCAGCGACATCGCGACCCAGGTCGAGGACATCCTGGGCCGCGAGTTCAAGAACCGCGGCTTCGACCCGAAGCTCTCGCCCCTCTACGCCCAGGCCCTGGTGGGCATGGTCGCGCTCACCGGGCAGTGGTGGCTCAACGCGCGCAAGCCGAAGAAGGCCGAGGTCGCCGCCCACCTGGTGAACCTGGCCTGGCACGGGCTGGACGGGCTGGAGCAGAAGCCGCGGCTGATCGGGCACCGGAGGCTGTGAGCGGGCGCCGTACGGGTGCCGAACGGGCGCCGTACGGGTGCCGTACGGGTGCTGCTTCGACGCTTCGGCGCGTACCGCGTTACCGCTTTACCGCCACGACGAAGACGCGGCGGAACGGGAACCGCGTCCCTCGGTCCGTCGCCGGATAGGCGGCGGCGAGCGCGGCGCGGTACTCCTCCAGGAAGGCGTCGCGCGCCGCGCCGTCGCCCTCGAGGCGGCTCAGGACGGGGCGCAGCGCGGTGCCCTTCACCCACTCCAGTACGGCGTCCGGGCCGGGCAGCAGCTGGTGGTACGTGGTCTCCCACGCGTCCACGTCGCAGTCCAGCCGCTCCAGGTCCGCGATGTACCCGGCCGGGCCCGCGACGGTGTCCGGCCGTGCCGCGAGATCACCGAGCCGGTCGCGCCAGCGCGGCGCCGTACACAGGCCGGCCAGCGTGGTGTGGCTCGGCGAACGGAAGTTGCCCGGCACCTGGAAGGCGAAGACGCCGCGTGCGGCGAGCGTGCCGAGCCACTCCCCGAAGTACGCGCGGTGGTCCGGCACCCACTGGAGGGCGGCGTTGGCGACGACCAGGCCGAAGTGCTCGGCGTCGGGCGGGCGCCAGTCGTTCAGGTCGGCGTACGTGAAGTCCAGCCGGCCGCCGTGCCGCGCGCTGCCTTCGAGCCGGTACGCCTGCTCCAGCATGTGCGGGGAGTTGTCGTAGCCGGTGATGTGGGCGGCGGGCCACCGCTCGGCGAGGAGCGCCGTGGAGTTGCCGGGCCCGCAGCCGAGGTCGGCGACGCGCGGCGCGGGCTCGCCGGGCACGCCCGGCACACCGGCCAGCAGGTCGCGCAGCGGGCGGGCGCGCAGGGCCTCGAAGCGGAGGTACTGGTCCGGCGCCCAGGACGGTGACGGTTCGGGAGAATCCATGGGCGTATGGTCCCGAGAGGTATATCTTGATGTCAAGAGACTTCATGTCGACAGAACTACTACACTGATCGGCATGGAGGACGAGGTCGACCGACTGGTTGCAGCATGGCGCCGCGAGCGCCCGGACCTCGACGTGGAGCCGTTGGAGGTCCTGAGCCGGGTCAGCAGACTGGCGCGGCATCTGGACCGGGCACGCCGGATCGCGTTCGCGGAACACGGCCTGGAGCCGTGGGAGTTCGACGTCCTCACGGCTCTGCGGCGCGCGGGCGCCCCGTACCAGCTGTCGCCCGGCCAGCTGCTCACCCAGACCCTGGTCACGTCCGGCACCATGACCAACCGCATCGACCGGCTGGCCAAGAGCGGCCTGGTCGAGCGGCTGCCCGACCCCAGCGACCGGCGCGGCGTCCTCGTACGCCTCACCGCGGAGGGCCGCCGCCGCGCCGACGGCACACTGGCCGGCCTGCTGGCCCAGGAACGCGCGATCCTGGCCGAGCTGTCGACGGCGCAGCGGGGGGAACTGGCGGGTCTGCTACGGCAGTTGACGGCGCCGTTCGACAACACCCCGATCTGACGCCTCGATCTGACGCGCCCGGCCGCGTCCAGCCGGCGCCGTCGGAGCCCCATCCGGCACATGGGCACGAGCCCCTGCCGAATCAAGCCCGTCCGGCGATTTGAGGACGGCCCTCGGCCACGAAGCCCGTGCGCTGGCCCGCGCGGCTTGGTCCCGTAACGGCCGTGGCCGCTCCCGGCCGTCCTCAAACGCCGGACGGGCTGGGGAGGGCGAGCCCTCACGCCGCCGATGAGCTTCCGTACGGCGACGGCGGGCCTCAGTGAGCGGGCGGCGGCACCGGCTCCGCGCGGTCCAGGTCGACCGGCCCCACACCCGCCCGCCGCGCCAGCGCCACCGCCGCCAGCGTCGAGTGCACTTCGAGCTTGCCCAGCACGTTCTGCATGTGCGTACGGACGGTGTGCGGGGAGAGGTAGAGCCGTTCGGCCACCGCCTTGCGGCCCAGCCCCGCGACCATGCAGCGGAGCACCTCGTGCTCGCGCGGCGTCAGGGCCTCGACGAGCCGTTCGCTCTCCGTACGGTGCTTGCGCGTCGCCGTCAGCTCGCGCAGGACGCCCGTGAGGAGCGCGGGAGGCAGATGCGTCTCGTCCTTCAGCACGCCGCGGATGACCTGGAGCAGACGCGAGAGGGAGCAGTCCTTCGCCACCCAGCCCGCGGCCCCCGCCTGGAGCGCGGCGGCCGCGTGGCGCGGGTCGTCGCGTTCGGCGAGCACCACGGTGCGCATCGCCGGGTATTCGGCGCGGACCCGGCCGACGAGCGCGATGCCGCCCGTCTGCGCCGCGAGGAAGCCGTTCCGGCTGCCCACCTCGGCCGGCTCGGGGACGGCCGGGGCGGTGACGGTGGCGGCGGGCGCGGTGACCGTTGCGGAGGCGGCCGGTGAAGGGGCGCTGTGCGCCGCGCCGTTGACGGCCGCCGCCGGCGGCCGGGCCGCGGGTACGGTCGCGGCGGGGCCGGGCGGTTCGCCCAGGTCCGCGTCGATCAGCAGCACGCCGAAGTCGCGCCCCTCGGCGACCGCCCGCTCCAGACAGCGCACGGCGGCCGGACCGCTTCCGGCGGCCGCCACCTCTACGTCCTGTTCGGCCGCCAGCGCGGCGGCGAGCGACTCGGCGAATATGCGGTGGTCGTCGACGACCAGCACCCGGATCCGTTGCATGACACCCCCTCACGGAGGGATACGGCGTCCGGCTCGGGTTCCCTGCGCCGACCGGTCACCGCCGGCTCCGCCGCTGCCCCGACCCGGGCGTCGCACCCGGCTGTCTCGCCCCCTGATCGACACCGGAACCCCCACCGGTGGTGTGCATCACGCTCAGGGTACGGGCGGGCACAGAGATCGGAAGGGTGATTGGCGAAACTGATCTCAGTGCGCGGTGAGGGCGTGGCGCGTGCGCGTGACCACGCGCACGCGCCTCGTGGCCGGGGGCCGTCCTCAAACGCCGGACAGGCTTGAAGCCCCGCCGGACCGGCTTGGGGTGGTGCGGGCGCTTCCCCCGGGTCTAGGTGTGTTGTCTCGGGACGTTGGTGACACGCGGGCCGGGTTGTTGAACAGGTGAGGGCCTTCTGGGTTCGGTGTGGATTGCGACATCTACCGCCGACCGCCAGGAGGCCCCGCTCGGCGCCGATCGTGCCAGTGATCGCTGGCGCAGTTGTAAACGAGCGGTGAAGACTGGTTACCGCCGGGTATGCGGGTGCGCACAGCGGCCGTACGCTCACCCCCATGACGGACTCGCAGGACCCCGAACGGCCCGAAACCGAACGCCCGGAACCCGCCCCGGACCCCGCGGCGCGCCCTCCGTGGGCCCAGCAGGTGCACGACCTGGCGCAGCAGCCCGCCGCAGGCGGCCTGCCCGCGCAGCCGCACAGCGGCGGCCCGGACGCCGTGGCGCCCTGGCGGCCGCCCGCCTCCGACCCGTTCCTGCAGGCCGCGCAGCAGCAGGCGCGGCCCGCGGGGCTCGGCAAGCGGTTCGCCGCGCGGGTGGTCGACGGCATCTTCGTGTTCGGGGTGGCGGCCGCGGTGGCCTTCCCGTTCGTCGGCAAGGCCGACGACCACATCCAGGGGAAGATCGACGCGGCCGAGCAGGCCGGCGTGACGCGCCAGGTCTGGCTGATCGACGGGACGACCGGCGGCTATCTGGCCCTCGTCCTCGGCGCGTTCCTGGTCTTCGGGCTGCTCTACGAAGCGCTGCCCACCGCCCGTTGGGGCCGCACGCTCGGCAAGAGGCTGTTCGGCCTCAGGGTGCTGGACGTCGAGCGCCAGGACACCCCCGGCGGTCGCGCGGCGGTGGTCCGCTGGCTGACGTACAACGTGCTGATGGTGCTGGTGATCGGCGTGGTCAACGCGGTGTGGTGTCTGTTCGACCGGCCGTGGCGGCAGTGCTGGCACGACAAGGCGGCCCGTACGTTCGTCGCGGGGAAGTGACGGCGGGCCGCCGTACGCGGCGCCCCGCACCAGGTACGCGGCGCCCCGCACCACGCGCGGCGCCGCCCCGTACGCACCCGGCACGGACGCCCCGTACGCATCCCGCGTCCCTCCAACGGACGGTGCGGGATGCGGCCCGCCGGGGGGCGCGTTCCACTCGATGGCATGAGCACCGAACAGCCGGAGAACGACCCGTTCCGGAAACCGCCGCCGTCCGAGCCCCCGCCGCAGCAGCCGTCCGCCGGTTCACCGTACGGTGAACCGGCGCCGGGCAGCGGCTCCCCGTACGGCAGCGGCTCCCCGTACGGTGGCGCGCCACCGCCGCCCCCGCCGGGCGGGGGCGATCCGTACGGTGGCAGCCCGTACGGGCACGCGGGCGGTGCCACCGACCCGCTCGCCGGGATGCCGCCGCTGGCGTCGCGCGGCAAGCGGCTGCTGGCCCGGATCATCGACGCGCTGATCGTCGGCATCCCGGTCGGCGTCGTCATGGGGCTCATCGCGGGCTTCGAGTACGACAACAACAGCGCCAACTTCTGGCAGGGCGGCGTCTACACCATCGTCTACTTCCTCTACGAGGGCGTGCTGCTGTCCAAGTCCGGCCAGACCATCGGCAAGAAGGTCATGAACATCCGGGTGGCGATGCTGCGCGACGGCTCGGTGCCCGCCGGCTCCCCGGGCTGGTCGAGGGCAGCCGTCTACCAACTGCCCACGCTGGTGCCCTGTCTGGGGTCGCTCTTCTGGCTGGTGAACGTGTTGTTCTGCACCTGGGACCAGCCGTACCGGCAGTGCCTCCACGACAAGGCGGCCAAGACCGTCGCCGTGGCGGCGAGTTGAGGAGCGGGCCGTGGGGCCCTCCCCAGGGCGGAGCCCGAGGGGACGGGTCTCCCCAGGGCGAAGCCTGAGGAGTGGGGCCTCCCCAGGGCGGAGCCCGAGGAGTGGGGTCTCCCCAGGGCGGAGCCCGAGGGGAAGGGCGCTTCGGGCCGGCTGACCGGTCAGCGGCGCAGCGACACCTGCGGCCGCGCCCCGGCGGGACGCCCGCGGCGCAGCGGTACCAGCGGCTCCGTGGCCGTTGTCCAACTCCCGGAAGCGCCCGCGGCCGGCGACGACGCCGGGACGGCGGAAGCCGAAGCGGAAGCGGGGGTGGAGGCCGAAGCGGAGGCGGCCGTGCGGCCGTGCTCTGCACGGGCTGTACGGGCCGTACGGGCCATGGGAGCGGTGAGGGCGACGAGCAGCCCCAGTCCCAGCGCCGCCACGGCTATCACCATGATCCCGGCGCCCGAGGTGACCCCCGAGAGCAGCAGCATGGCGAAGGTCGAGAAAACGACGGTGACCGAACCGTAAGCGAGCTGTGCGGGGGTCGGACGCGGCATGGCGGGATCCGTCCTCGGGGGGCTGTCGGGGGTACGCGGAGTCATACGAGTCGGTATGAAGTGCACGCCGTCGAACGACTCTACGATGCGAACTGCCCACCCGGTAGCGGGGTAAGCGTGACCTAACCCACGCCGCTGTTGCACAGGGGGCGCACGGGCGCACGAGGTCTCGGCGATCCCAACAGATGGACGCAGCAACCTACTGCTGTGCTCCGTAACGAATCAAGGTCTGTCTTTTCCCGCGTCACTCCGGTCGAATACTTCCCGTCAAGTCACTGCGCTTGCAGGGGAGGACACCGACAAGTGAACAGCAGACGGAGATCCATAAGATCCAGATCGGCAGCCCTGGCCACCGCGGTCGCGGCGCTCGGGGCGGCAGTGCTGCTGCCCGCCAACAGCGCGCAGGCCCAGCCGGATCCGCAGCCGAAGCAGCAGGCCGACACCCAGGCCGAACGGGGCAAGGCCGACCCGGCCGAGAAGCAGCAGCCCAGCCACAATCTGGACGGACCGTTCAGCGCGGAGCAGCGCACGGAACGTCAGGCGGCACTGCAGAAGCTCGCCTCAGGGGACGGTGAGAAGGGGCAGGCCGACACCTTCTCGCGGGACGACTCCAAGGTGATGAAGCTCGGCGACGAGAAGTACGTCGAGCTGGCGCGGGAGAAGACGGACAAGATCTTCACCATCCTGGTGGAGTTCGGCGACAAGGTCGACCCCAAGTACGGCGGCACCCCCGGCCCGCTGCACAACCAGATCAAGAAGCCGGACCGCAAGGACGACAACTCGACGTACTGGAAGGAGGACTTCAACCGCGAGCACTTCACGGACCTCTACTTCGGCGAGGACACCGAGGACTCGCTCAAGACGTACTACGAGAAGCAGTCCTCCGGCCGCTACTCCGTCGAGGGCACCGTCTCCGACTGGGTGAAGGTCGACCACAACGAGGCCCGCTACGGCTCCAACTACTGCGGCGACACCACCTGTCCGACCGTGTGGGACGCGATACGCGACGGCGTCGAGTCCTGGATCGCGGACCAGAAGGCGGACGGCAAGACCGACGACGAGATAGCGCAGCTCATCTCCGAGTACGACGAGTGGGACCGCTACGACTTCGACGGTGACGGCGACTTCAACGAGTCGGACGGCTACATCGACCACTTCCAGTTCATCCACGCCGGCGAGGACGAGTCCGCCGGCGGCGGCGAGCAGGGCGAGGACGCGATCTGGGCGCACCGCTGGTACGCGTACGGCACCGACGCGGGCCACACCGGCCCCGACGGCAACAAGTCGGGCGGCACCGAGATCGGTGACACCGGCATCTGGGTCGGCGACTACACCGCGCAGCCGGAGAACGGCGGACTCGGCGTCTTCGCCCACGAGTACGGTCACGACCTGGGCCTGCCGGACCACTACGACACCACGGGCACCGGCGAGAACTCCGTCGGCTTCTGGTCCCTGATGTCCTCGGGCTCCTGGCTCAACAAGGGCAAGGACGCGATCGGCGACTCGGCCGGCGACCTGAACGCCTGGGACAAGTTCCAGCTGGGCTGGCTGGACTACGAAACCGCGAAGGCGGCCACCAAGTCCACGCACACGCTGGGGTCTCAGAGCTATCAGACGAAGAACCCGCAGGCGCTCATCGTCGAGTTGCCCAAGAAGAAGGTCACCACCACCATCACCAAGCCCGCGGAGGGCGACAAGCAGTGGTGGAGCGGCAGCGGCGACAACCTGCGGAACACGATGAGCCGTTCCGTCGATCTCACCGGCAAGTCCAGCGCCTCGCTGGATCTCAAGGGCTGGTGGGACATCGAGGAGAACTACGACTACCTCTACACCGAGGTCTCCACCGACGGCGGCGCCAACTGGACGCCCCTGGACGGCACAGCGGACGGCGAACCCATTCCGCGGGACGGCGGCGACCGGCCCGCGCTGAGCGGTGTGTCGGAGTCGTACCGCGACCTCTCGTACCCGCTGGACGAGTACGCGGGCAAGAAGGTTGATCTTCGCTTCCGTTATCTCACCGACGGCGGAGTGGCCCAGAAGGGCTTTGCCGCGGACGCCGTTTCGGTCACCGCGGACGGCGAGAAGGTCTTCGAGGACGGCGCCGAGGGAGACGACAACGGCTGGACCGCGGACGGGTTTTCGCGCATCGGCGAGTCCTTCACGAAGGACTACGAGCAGTTCTACATCGCCGAGAACCGGCAGCACGTGGGGTACGACAAGTCGCTCGCGCACGGCCCGTACAACTTCGGCTGGCCCTCGACACGGCCCGACTGGGTGGAGCGCTACGACTACCAGAAGGGCCTGCTGATCTGGCTCTGGGACACCTCGCAGGCGGACAACAATGTCGGCGTTCACCCAGGTGAGGGGCTGATCCTGCCGGTTGACGCGCACGCGAAGCCGGAGCGCTGGAGCAACGACGACAGTCTGATGCGCGGACGCATCCAGGCGTACGACTCGCCGTTCAGCTGGTACCCCTCGAACGGGATGAAGCTCCACAACGACGGCAAGAAGACAGTTGTCTGGCCGAAGTGGGGCACACCGGTATTCGACGACCACAAGGGGACGTACTGGTACGAGAGCAACCCGCAGGCGGGTGTGAAGGTGCCGGATACAAACACCCGGATCAAGATCCTGAAGCAGCCCTTCAGTGGTAAGACGATCACAGTCGGAGTGGGGCCCTCGACGAGTTAATTTGCATCGTTGCAGGTCAAAACATGATCGGCCGTTACCCCCTGGCGGGGAGCGGCCGATCACGTTTAGATGCCCTCACGAGGTTCTTCTGACGACCAGTCCGCGGGGGAGTTGTTGATCATGGCTGTAGGCGGTTTCGCCCAGCTTCCGGACGGCAGTGTGATCGTCGCGCTGTCGCTGCCGCGTCCGGGTGCGCCGCACGGCGGCACGACGGGTGCGGCGGGCGCGGCGCCTGCCGCCCCAGGCGCCTCTGGCGGCGCCTGGGCGGGCGCGGGCGGGGGCCCTGGCGGTCCGCCCGCACAGGGCGGCCCGGGCGGCTCCGGCGGCGACGTGCGCGCCGTCACGGCGGCCGCACACGCCCGCGGCGACCGCCGTACGGTCGCCGGCGGGGCACAGCAGGGCGCCGCGTGGCCGTGGCGGCGGCGTACGTCGCTGGTCGACCACTGGGCGCCCGAACGGCGCCGCTGGTCCGCCCACGCGGACGAGGCCCACACGGTGCGCGCCGCCGCGCCGCGTACGGGGGCGCCCGGAGCGCCCGGCGGCGAGGAGCCGCGCGTACGGGTGCTCGTACACGCCGGAAACCGAGCCCGAGCCCTGACCCGGCTCCGGAACCTCGGCCTCCGCGCGGTGTACCTCCGGGGGAACACGGAGCCGCCCACGCCCGACGAGATCACGGCGGTGCTGCACCACCCGGAGGGGCTGGTGTGGCGGGCGACGCCGGGGGACGACACGGAGGCCTGGCACCCGATAGCCACGCTGCTCCGCCACCACGTGCGGACGCCGGCGAAGTCCGGCCCTCCGGCCCCCTCGGGCCCGTCGGGCCCGCACCCCCAGCTCTGACGAGCCCGCACCCTCAAGCCGTCCGCACCTCAAGCCCGTCCGGCGTTTGAGGACGGCCCTCAGCCCGCGACGGGCGGCAGATGCTGGTCACGGGTCACGCCATCGTGCCGGGGTGCCGCCCGGGAATGGGCGGGCGTTCGTCCTCAATCGCCGGACGGGCTTGATGCGGCGGATGTTCCGCCCTCAACCGCGGTCCGGGAACGGGCAAGGGCCGTCCACGAACGCCGGACGGGCTTGAGGTGGCGGACGGGCCGGCAGGCAAAGCCGTCAGCGCAGGACCGGCTTGCCCGTGAGGGCCACACCCGCCTCGCGCAACCCTTCCAGCGCCCGCTCCGTCGTCGCCGGTGCGACCCCCGCCGTGAGGTCCAGGAGCACGTGCGTGCGGAAGCCCTCGGCCGCCGCGTCCTGCGCGGTGGCCCGTACGCAGTGGTCCGTGGCGATGCCCACCACGTCCACCTCCTGTACGTCGCGCTCCCGCAGCCAGTCGGCGAGCGGCAGGCCGTTCTCGTCGACGCCCTCGAAGCCGCTGTACGCCGCCGTGTACGCGCCCTTGTCGAAGACCGCGTCGATGGCGCCCGAGGCCACGGCCGGGGAGAAGTTGGGGTGGAATCCGACGCCCTCCGTGCCCGCGACGCAGTGCGGGGGCCAGGAGTGCTCGAAGTCCGGCCGGTCGGAGAAGTGGTCGCCCGGCGCGATGTGGAGGTCGCGGGTGGCCACGACGTGGCGGTAGCCCGCGGTCGCGTCGCCGATGAGCTCGGTGATGGCCGCGGCGACGTCCGCGCCGCCCGCGACCGCGAGGCTGCCGCCCTCGCAGAAGTCGTTCTGCACGTCGACGATGATCAGTGCCCGGTGCATGGTGCACACCTTTCGGCCGAGGTAGGGGCGGTTCGGTCAGCCACCGTGTCCGAGACTAGTCACTCCATGTCACTTACGGGAGTCCGTACCCCACGACTCCCCGCGGCACCCGTGCGGCCCCAACGGAATCCGCCGCACCACGGGTCGCACCAGGAGTCGCGCCACGGGCCACCACGTGCCGCCCGTCACGCCTGCTCCGTCGGCAGCACCGGCTCGCCCCGAGACAGCTGCGTCGCGGACAGCGGCAGCCCCGCCAGCGCCCTGCGGTGCCGGTCACGGGCCGTGTCCAGCGGTTCGCGGCCGACCGTGCGCCCGCCCAGCACCAGCGGCACCTGGAGCTGCGCGTCGGCCAGTTCGTCCGGCACGGGGCCCGTGCCGATCATCTCCGCCTGCGCGATGCCGTCCGCGTCGCGCGGGCGCGCGGCCCATTTCGCGCCGCCCACGGTGGACTTGCCCCCGAGGCCCTTCTTGGCGACGGGCCGCAGCACCTCCGTACGGCCGTCGCCCGCGCCCTCCGTACCGCCTTCGCCGTTCTCGCCACGCGCCACCAGCTTGTAGACCATCGAGCAGGTCGGATGGCCGCTGCCGGTCACCAACTGCGTGCCCACGCCGTACGAGTCGACGGGTGCCGCCGCCAACGAGGCGATGGCGTACTCGTCCAGGTCGCTCGTCACCACGATCCGGGTGTTCTTGGCGCCCAGTTCGTCCAGCTGCTGCCGCACCCGGTGCGCGATGAGCAGCAGGTCGCCGGAGTCGATCCGTACGGCGCCCAGTCCGGGGCCGGCGACCTCCACTGCCGTACGGACGGCCTCGGCGATGTCGTACGTGTCCACCAGCAGCGTGGTGCCGCTGCCCAGCGACTCGACCTGGGCGGTGAATGCGTCCCGCTCGCTGTCGTGCAGCAGCGTGAACGCGTGCGCGCTGGTGCCCGCGGTGGGGATGCCGTAGCGGAAACCGGCCGCCAGGTCCGAGGTCTTGGTGAACCCGCCGACGTACGCCGCGCGTGACGCCGCCACCGCCGCCAGCTCGTGCGTGCGCCGCGCGCCCATCTCGACGAGTGGCCGGTCGCCGGCCGCGACGGCCATGCGGGACGCGGCGGCGGCGACGGCCGAGTCGTGGTTGAGGATCGACAGGACAACGGTCTCGAGCAGCACGCACTCCGCGAAGCTGCCCTCGACGCGCAGGATCGGGGAGCCGGGGAAGTAGACCTCGCCCTCGGGGTAGCCGTGGATGTCGCCGCTGAAGCGGTAGTCGGCGAGCCAGCGCAGGGTGGCCTCGTCCACGACGTCGCGCGCGCGGAGGAAGTCCAGCACATTCGCGTCGAAGCGGAAGTTCTCCACCGCGTCCAGCACCCGGCCGGTGCCCGCCACGACGCCGTACCGGCGGCCTTCCGGGAGCCGCCGCGTGAAGACCTCGAAGACGGACCGCCGGTGCGCCGTACCGGAACGGAGCGCGGCCTGCAGCATCGTGAGCTCGTACTGGTCGGTGAAGAGCGCCGTGGACGGCACGGACACCGGCAGTTCCAGATCCGCTGTGTTCATACGGCGCATGCTACCTCAGATCTCGTCAGAGTGACGATATTCGTCGGGGGTCGCACGGGCGGCCCGGCGGGAGGGGACGCGCGGGAGCCGTTTGCGCGCCGGGCCCCTCGGGGTGGCAGCATGGAACACGTGAGTGTTGCCCCCACGGAGATCGAGCGTCCGGAGTCGAGCGAGGCGCCTGTCGAGGTGCCTGAGCCGGACGTCCCCTGGGCGACGGTCGTGCACAACGACCCCGTGAACCTGATGAGTTACGTGACCTACGTCTTCCAGAGCTACTTCGGCTATCCGAAGGAAAAGGCGAAGAAGCTGATGATGGACGTCCACCACAAGGGCCGCGCGGTCGTCTCCACCGGGAGTCGCGAGGAGATGGAGCGAGACGTGCAGGCGATGCACGGGTACGGCCTGTGGGCGACCCTCACCCAGGACCGCTGATGGCCGGGCACTTCGAACCCACCGGGGACGGGGGCGCGGCGATCGCCCTCGACGAGGTGGAGATCTCGATCCTGCGCAGCCTCGCCGTCCAGCTGCTGGAACTGATCGGTCCGGGCGAGGAGCCCGCCGAGGGCGACGACCCGCTCGCCGCGCTGTTCGCGGAGGGCCCGAGCGAGCCGCCGTCCGATCCGGCGCTCGCCCGCCTGTTCCCCGACGCGTACCGCGATCCGGACACCAAGCCGGGCGACGAGGACGAGGACGCCCGTACGGCCTCCGCGGACTTCCGCCGCTACACGGAGAACGACCTGCGCACCGGCAAGCGCGAGAACGCCCTCGCGGTCGTCCGCGCGCTGGACGGGCTCACGGCGCGCGGCGAGGGCGGCGCCGTGCTGACGCTCACCGGGCCCGACTCGCAGCGGTGGCTGGGCACGCTCAACGACCTCCGGCTCGCCATCGGCACCCGGCTCGAGGTGACGGACGACGAGAACGGCGGCGGGCTGTACGACCTGCCGAACGAGGATCCGCGGAAGCCGATGGTGATGGCGTATCTGTGGCTCGGCGCGCTCCAGGAGACCCTGATCGAGACGCTCGCGGACTGAGCCGGCCGACCGGTCACCCGTCACCGTACGTAAAGCACCGTGCCCGTTAATCGTGCATGGCGCACGTTCTTCGGATGGAATGCCGGAATTGCCATGGAAGGTCGACTGCCGTTACTTCCACGTGATGGGACTGTGCGGACTTCGACACACGGCCCCGGTAGCTCTGCGTGATAGGAACTCCCGAGGAAAAGTCACGGAGACATCAAGCCGGACCGCAGTGTCCGGGTCCTCCGACCGGCACCGGAAAAGTCGCCCTGGCTGATCCGGGCAGGGAGTCTCCTGCTCACCGTTCCCCCGCAGCCGCAGAGCCAGAGGAAATCCATGGCGAGTGAATCCTGGACCGACAAAGTCGACAAGAATCTCAACGACTTCTTCGAGCCCGTCTCGACGAAGGCGAGCGAGATCGTCTTCTACGACGTCCACATCTTTGACACTGATTTCCCGCTCATCGTGGGCTGGCTGGTGCTGGCCGGCGCGATCTTCACCACGTACTTCGGATTCGCCCAGGTACGTCATCTGAGGACCGCCTTCAACCTGGTGCGCGGCAAGTACGACCAGAAGGACGCTCCCGGTGAGATCAGCCACTTCCAGGCGCTGACCTCCGCCGTCTCCGGCACGGTCGGGCTCGGCAACATCGCCGGTGTGGCCATCGCCGTCTCCATCGGCGGTCCCGGCGCCACGTTCTGGATGATTCTCTGCGGACTCCTGGGCATGGCCACGAAGTTCGTGGAGTGCACTCTCGGCGTGAAGTACCGGGACGTGCACGAGGACGGCACCGTCTCCGGCGGCCCGATGAAGTACCTGCGCAAGGGCATGGCGGAGCGCGGACTGCCGAACCTCGGCAAGGTCCTGGCCATCGGCTCGTGCGCCATGCTCCTCTTCTTCACCTTCTTCGGCGGCAACCTCTTCCAGGTCAACCAGTCCCTGGAGCAGCTCGTCGCCGTGACCGGCAAGGACGACAGCTTCTTCAACGAGTCCACGGGCGGGTTCGTGTACGGCGTGGTCATCGCCGTGCTGGTCGCGCTCGTCCTGCTCGGCGGGATCCGCTCCATCGGTGCCGTCACCGCCCGCCTGGTGCCCGCCATGGCCATCGTCTACGTGATCGCCTGCCTGACCGTCATCGGCTTCAACATCGGTGACGTGCCCAGTGCCTTCAGCACCATCATCAGCGAGGCCTTCAACCCCGAGGGCGTGGCCGGCGGCCTGGTCGGCGCACTGATCGTCGGATTCCAGCGGGCCGCCTTCTCCAACGAGGCCGGCATCGGCTCGGCGCCCACGGCGCACGCGGCGGTGAAGACCAAGCACCCGGCGACGGAGGGGCTGGTCGCCATGATCGAGCCGTTCATCGACACCGTCGTCATCTGCACCATGACCGCGCTGACCATCATCATCGCGGGCGGCCCGATGTACGAGAAGCTGCGTGACGACGCGGCCGCCGGCAAGGCCGTGGACGGCAGCACCAGCCAGGGCATCTCGGTCACCTCGGACGCGTTCGAGACGTCCATGTCCTGGTTCCCCAACATCCTGACCGTGGCCGTCGTGCTGTTCGCCTTCTCGACGCTCATCACCTGGAGCTACTACGGGCTGAAGTGCTGGACGTACCTGTTCGGCGAAAACAAGATCTCGGAGATCATCTACAAGGTCGTCTTCTGCCTCACCGTCGTCATGGGTGCGCTGATGTCCCTCGGCACCCTGGTGTCCCTCGCGGACGCGACACTGTTCACGGCGGCGCTGTTCAACATCATCGGCCTGTACTTCCTGATGCCGGTGGTCAAGCGGGAGCTGAAGAAGGTCCTCGAGTACACCCGCCGGCGGGACGCAGGCGAGTCCGAGGAGCAGATCGAGGCCAGCTGGGCCGCGGCGGCACCCGACGCGGGGGCGGGCGCGGGGGCGCCCAAGCAGCTCTGAGCCGGGCCTGAGCCGGGCCTGAGCCGGCTCTGAGCCGGTCGGCCGCACCGTACGGCGGCGGGGCCCCGTCCGCACCCCCACGGGGGCGCGGGCGGGGCCCTGTCACGTGCCGACTTATGCTGCACACCATGCTGACCATCACCCAGGAGCTGTACGACCGGATCGTCGCGCACGCCCGCGCGGACCACCCCGACGAGGCGTGCGGCGTGATCGCGGGACCGGCCGGCTCGGGGCGCCCCGAGCGATTCATCCCGATGCTGAACGCGGCCCGGTCGCCCACGTTCTACGAGTTCGACTCCACCGACCTCCTCAAGCTCTACCGCGAGATGGACGACCGCGACGAGGAGCCGGTCGTCATCTACCACTCGCACACCGCCACCGAGGCGTACCCGTCCCGTACGGACATCTCGCTGGCCAACGAGCCGTACGCGCACTACGTCCTCGTCTCCACCGCCGAGTGCGGGAACGACGAAGGCCCGGTCTCCTTCCGGTCGTTCCGCATCGAGGCCGGTGAGGTCACCGAGGAGGAGGTGCGGACCGTCCCGGCGTACGAGAACTGAGACGGCCGCGTCCGCATGCTGGTACCGGGACGGGTTCCGCGGTCCGGGAATCGTTACGATGAGCCCATGGTTGTCCACGACGTGAGCGCACTCTCGAAGACCACGGGCACGACGCTGCCCGCTTCGGCGCGCTCCGCGACGGCTCTCCTCGGAGCCTTCGGCTGCGGAGCGGCGCGTCTGCACGTCGACCTGTGCCGCCTCGCCAGCGCCACGTGTCCCGGCGGCCGTGCCGCCGCGCACGCCCGCGCCTGAGCGTCCGCCTGACGGGCCCGCGCCCGGCACCGCGGCCGTACCCCGCCTGCCCGCTTCCCTCTCCCACAGGAGCACACCCATGGCCATCGAGGTCCGCGTCCCGACCATCCTGCGCACTTACACCGACGGTGCGAAGACCGTCACCGGGAACGGCGCCACCGTCGCCGAACTCTTCACGGACCTCGAGTCCCGCCACGCGGGCATCCAGGCCCGGCTGGTCGACGGCGGCGAGCTGCGCCGCTTCGTGAACGTCTACCTCAACGACGAGGACGTCCGCTTCCTGGACGGCATCGCCACCAAGCTGAAGGACGGCGACAGCGTCACCATCCTCCCCGCCGTCGCGGGCGGCTCCGCGCCCGTCGGGGGCGGCTCCGGAGCGCCGGTCTGATGCGCTACGACTCTCCGCTGGAGGCCGTCGGCAACACCCCGCTCGTACGTCTCCCGCGGCTCTCGCCCTCCGCCGAGGTGAGCGTCTGGGCGAAGCTGGAGGACCGCAACCCGACCGGCTCGATCAAGGACCGCCCGGCCCTGCACATGATCGAGCAGGCGGAGAAGGACGGCCGTCTCACCGACGGCTGCACCATCCTCGAACCGACCTCCGGCAACACGGGCATCTCCCTCGCCATGGCGGCCCGCCTCAAGGGCTACCGCATCGTGTGCGTCATGCCCGAGAACACCAGCGAGGAGCGCCGCCAGCTGCTCGCGATGTGGGGCGCCGAGATCATCCCGTCCCCCGCGGCGGGCGGCTCCAACACGGCCGTACGCGTCGCCAAGGAGCTGTCCGCCGAGCACCCGGACTGGGTGATGCTGTACCAGTACGGCAACCCGGACAACTCCGGCGCCCACTACGCGGGCACCGGCCCCGAGATCCTCGCCGACCTGCCGTCCGTCACGCACTTCGTGGCGGGCCTCGGCACCACCGGCACGCTGATGGGCGCGGGGCGCTACCTGCGCGAGCACCGCCCGGACATCCAGATCATCGCGGCCGAGCCGCGCTACGACGACCTCGTCTACGGCCTGCGCAACCTCGACGAGGGCTTCGTCCCCGAGCTGTACGACGAGTCCGTCCTCACCGGGCGCTTCTCCGTCGGCTCCGAGGACGCCGTCACCCGTACCCGCGAACTCCTCGCCCAGGAAGGCATCTTCGCGGGCGTCTCCACGGGCGCGGCCCTCCACGCGGCACTCGGCGTCGCCCGCCGCGCGCAGCGCGCGGGCGAGACGGCGGACATCGTCTTCGTGGTCGCGGACGGTGGCTGGAAGTACCTCTCGACGGGCATCTACACGGCCCCGACGACGGAGGCGGCGGTGGAGTCCCTGCAGGGCCAGCTCTGGGCCTAGCCACCCCCGCCCGCCCCGCGGCCCCCGCACGCTGTGCGGGGGCCCGCCAATCTTTTCCGCCGCCGCGGCGGGCAACCCTGATGGCGAGGGTCCGGCGGCATGGGAGCGGGCTGCGCCCGGCTCTTTTGCGCCTGGGGTGGGTGCGTCTGGCGCCCGCGCCCGCACTGTGCGGCGTGAGCACGGGCTTCGCCCGGCTCGGGGCTTGTTGGGCGGGCGGCGCGAGCCGCCAACTCTTCCCGCCGCCGCGGCGGGCACCCGTGGCGAGGGTCCGGCGGCATGGGCGGGCGCCGAGGGGCCTCGGGTCGTGGGCGGTCGGCGGTAGGGCCTGTCGTCAAAGTCCCGCCTTGCCCGCGACGCCCTGCACGCACATCTGCTGCGTTGTCGCACCGTCCGAGTAGCCCACTACGAGGACGGCACTCCGCCTTGCAGCTGCACGCACCGGACGCCGTGGGCACCGCCTTCGGCGGACGGCGCTACTTTGACGACAGGCCCTAGTCTTCTGAGTCGGGAATTCTGTTCAGATGTGTAGGGTTGCCTGGTGGCGCGTATTGGGCGGCCGAAGGCCGAGTTGATTCTGTCGGAGGAGGAGCGGGCGGCACTGGAGGGGTGGGTGCGGCGCCGTTCCACGCCGCAGGCATGGGCCCCGTCCCCGCCGTCCCCGCCGTCCCCGCCGTCCTCGCCCTCCGAGTCCGTACGGGGGCGCAGCAGTACCACCACGGCGCCGCACACGACGAAGCTCGCGGCGTTGACGGCGAACGCGGTGCCGAAGCCGCCGAACCCGATGACCGGCGCCGCCGACGCGAAGCCGAGCACCGTCGCCACCGAACGCGCCGTGACCAGCAGCCCGTTCGCCCCGGCCCGGGACTCGTGGCCGACCAGCACCGGGACCGCGCTGCGCAGCGCGACGGAGAAGAACGTGTTGCCCGCGCCCAGGACCACGACGGCGGCGCCGAGCAGCCACAGCGGCGTGTCCGTGGCGAACAGCGCCAGCACGGCCATCGCCCCGGCCTGCGCGGCGTCCGTACAGATCATCACCGTACGGCGGGTCGCCCTGCCCAGCAGCGCACCGGACGCGAGGCCCGCCAGGAAACCGGAGAACAGCCGCAGCGCCATCGTCGCGCCGACACCGAACGCCGAGTCGGTCACCTCGTACGAGAACAGGCTCAGCGCGATCAGATTGAGGTAATTGCCGTACGCGGACACGGCGTACGCGGCCGCGAGCGCGCGGAACCGCCAGTCGACACCGCTCACCGGCCTGGTCCTGTCGTCAACGGCGCTCCCCCGCGGTACCCCGAGTCAACGCCGAAGCTATCGCGACCGGGAGGGGGAGGAGAAGAGCGATGGGCGGCGTGAACGGCGATCCGGATCGTCCGGCATGCGGGCGGCGGACACCCTTTTACGGTGGACAGCGCGGCACTTGAGCCGGTTTCGTCTACTTGACCCCGCGCTCTCGCCGCGTGCCAGACTGCTGCGGCCCAACTCCTGATTGTCATGGCTGCTTCAGTGCGCCGTGGCGTGAAGGGGCTGGGAAACAACCTTCGGTTCCCCAGAGAGGACCCCCACCAATGAAAAGACCTCTCGTCGGTGCCCTTACCGCGGCGCTCCTCGGAGCCGCCGCCCTCACGGGCGTATCCGCCGGTCCCGCCACGGCCACAAGCCATGACGCGGCAGGCACCGACTCCACGCAGCAGGCCGGCTCCACGCAGCAGAAGGCCGCACCGGACTTCGCGGGCACGGTCGCGTTGAGCAACTGCTCCGGCTCCGTCGTACGCGTGCCGCAGTCCCAGCCCACCGACCCCGCCCTGGTCCTCTCCAACGGCCACTGCCTGGAGAGCGGCATGCCCGACCCGGGCACGGTCGTCGTGGACGAGCCGTCCAGCCGCAGCTTCACGCTCCTCGACGCCGGAGCCAACGAGGTCGGCACGCTCAACGCCACCAAGATCGCGTACGGGACGATGACCGACACGGACGCCTCGATCTACGAACTCTCCACGACGTACGAGGAGATCGAGTCCGAGTACGGCATCAAGCCGCTCGACATCGCGCCCGAGCACCCCAAGGAGGGCACGAACGTCACCGTGGTCTCCGGCTACTGGAAAGACACCTACAGCTGCGCGATCGACGGCTTCGCCCACCAGCTGAAGGAGGGCGGCTGGACCCAGAAGGACTCCATCCGCTACACCCCCGAGTGCCAGGTCATCGGCGGCACCTCGGGCTCGCCGCTCGTCGACGACGCCACGGGCCAGGTCGTCGGGGTGAACAACACCACCAACGAGAACGGCGAGGAGTGCACCCTCAACAACCCGTGCGAGGTGGACGAGAACGGCAACGTCACCGTCCACGAGGGCATCGGGTACGCGCAGCAGGTCTACCTGTTCGCGGACTGCATCACCACCGGCAACAAGATCGACCTGAGCCTCCCGGAGTGCGAGCTGCCCAGCCCGTAGTCCCGGCGACGCACGCCGCAGGCGTGTGACGGTGCAAGCGTGTGGAAGGCCCCGCCGCGAGGCGGGGCCTTCCTCGTTTCCACGCCCTCGGCGCCGAGGCGCCGCGACGTGCCGAAGTCACGCCTCCAGTCGCACGGTCCAGGCGTCGCGGCTGCGGGTGGCCGTTGCCGTACGCGCCCCCGGCCACTCCGGCCGTACCACCGAGCGCCGTTGACCGCCCACACGCGCACGCTCCACCCTCGTATGCGAGGCCATGCGAAAGAGGAGGTGCCGGGCATGAAACACAGGTCGCCGATCGGTGACGACGGACAGCAGCCGGGTCGGCCGGTTCCTCCTCCCGAACCGAAGCCGCAGCCGGACCAGAAGTGACCGCGCCCCTGCCGGACCACGTAGCGGCCGCGCTCGGGCATCCCGTACCGGACCCGTGGGCCCGAGCCCTGAGAGACGTGCCTCGGCGCGATTTCCTGCCCGATGTGCTGTGGCTGCGCGACGGCCACGGCGGCTACACCCGGTGCGACCGCGCACGAGAGCCGGATCGCTGGGAGGAGGCGGCGTACAGCGACGCTCCGCTCGTCACCCGGATCGAGCGGGAGGAGGACGGCGCACAGACCCCCACCTCCTCCGCGTCGGCGCCCAGCACGGTGGTGCGCATGCTCGAGCAGGCCGAACTCGCCGACGGCATGCGGGTGCTGGAGATCGGCACCGGTACCGGATTCCATACCGCGCTGCTGTGCCACCGGCTCGGCGACCGCAACGTCACCACCATCGACCTCGATCAGAGCATCACCCACCGCGCCCGCAAACACCTCGCAGCGGCCGGGTACCACCCCGGAGTGATCACCGGCGACGGCGCCGACGGCGTACCCGACCGCGCCCCGTTCGACCGGATCATCGCCACCTGCTCCGTACGCACCGTCCCCTCCGCCTGGCTGGAGCAGGTACGGGCAGGCGCTCGACTGGTACTGCCCTGGTCCACCTCCTGGCTCGTCTACGGCACCCTCGAACTCACCCGGTACGACGACGTCTCCGCCTCGGGCCGATGGCACGCGTACGGCTCCTACATGGGCATGCGCGGCCAACACCCCGTCAGCACCCTGGCCGACGTCGTTCACCCCCAGGACGCCCCCGACCGAGGAGAGACCGACCTGTCGCCCTGGCACGTCGCGGGCCAGGACCTGAACGCGCTGTTCGCGGTCGGGCTCCGCGTCCCCGACGTGTGGCACTCCTGGGACACGGACCCGGGCACCGCCGGAGTGCACACCCGTCTGTGGCTCGCCGACGACGCCGCCACATCTTGGGCCTCCGTCGACTACGACGGCACCCGCAGCGATCGCTTCGCTGTCGCGCAGCACGGTGACCGGCGTCTGTGGGACGAGGTGTACGCCGCGCACGCGGCATGGCGCACGGCTGGCCGGCCTGACATCAGCCGACACCGCGTCGCCGTCACCCGGGGCGGGCAGCACGTGCGGATCGGCGCGGCAGACGCGTAGCTTCGCCGCGCCTGATTCGGTCAGGTCCGCTCGTCGTCCTCCGGGGCCGTCGGCTCGTACGCCTCGGGGGTTGCGAGCGGACCGTACGGTTCGGGCTCGGGGGCCGTGTTGATCCGGAGGCAACCGTCCGAGCCGAAGATGCCGATCAGCTGGGAGAGGTGGGCTCGGGCGGCGCTGCGCGCGTGGTTCTCCTCGGGGCTCACTCCTCGTCCCTCCGCAGCTCCGCCCATACGCGCTTGCCCCACGGCAGGGGTTCGGCGCCCCACTCCTCCGCCAGCGCCCCTACGAGCGCGAGACCGCGCCCGCTCTCGTCCCCGGCGCGCGCTTCCCGGGCATCCGGCAGCGCCTTGGACAAGTCCACGACACCGACACGTACGCGCGCCGCCCCGGGCCGCGTGACCGTGACCCGGATCGTGTCCCGCCGGGCGTGCTGCACCGCGTTGGACACCAGCTCGGAGACGATCAGGGCGCCGTCCTCGGCCAACTCCTCCAGCCCCCACGCCACGCACGCAGCGCGGACCAGCCGCCGGGCGGAGGCCGCGCTATGCGGCTTACGCGGCAGACACTCGCTGTAGCCGGGAGGCCCGGTCGGGCGCGATGTGGTGGTCACGGTCTTCAGACCCCTCGTCAGTGAGCGAGTGACGCGGCCCGCCCCCGCCGGGGGACGCGGAGACGGACCACATCAACAGGCCATCGCGCTGCATATTCCGGTGACGACCCGTCACTGAGTGAACGACGTTGGGTGACGGGCCCGTGAGGAAATGTCAGGCCGACATGCGCCCCGGGTAACCGGAAATTCGCCGCTTATCCGGCGTGGCGCTCCCGCTGCCTCGCTACCTTGAACGTGTGGAGGCGAACACGCTCTTGGCAGACGCGCTCAGCCAGGCGGGGTTGACGCAGGACGAGTTGGCGGAGGCGGTGAACGACCATCTCCGGTCCCTCGGCAGGGAAGGCACCGTCAGTGACCGCACCGTGCGCCACTGGCTGACCGGAAAGACCCGCTGGCCTCACCCTCGGCAACGTGCTGCCCTGGAGGCAGTATTCGGCTGTATGTCCGAGGAACTGGGCTTCACGCCCCCGGCGGGCAGCCGGAGCCCTACGAGGACGGAGGACCCGGTGCACCGCAGGAACTTCCTCACCGTCGCCACCGGCACGACGGCCGCCGTCGTGCCTCTCGTTGCCGCCCGCCCGTACGCAGTCGGCACCACCGACGTGATCCGTCTCCGCGACGGCCTGGATGCCCTCACGACCCTGGACCAGTCCAGGGGCGGGCACGAGGAGATGGAGCGGACCGCGCTGGCGGGCGCCGCCGAGGCGCTGGAGCTCCAGAAGCGGGCGGCCTCTCAGCGCGTACGGCAGCGCCTGTTCAGCGTGGCCGCCGAATACACCACCGCCGCTGCATGGTCGGCTGTGGACGCCCGTAATGGCCTTCGCGCACAGGGCCACCTGCACCGGGCCCTGTGTCTGGCGGGCATGGGTCAGGACTCCATCGCGGAATTGGACGTATGGAACCTGTACGCCATGGCCGCCCGTCAACAGCAGGACCACACGCAAGCAGTGTGCGCCGCCCAGGCTGCCCAGAAGACTGCCGTCACGCGTCGGGACCCGCTGTTCGCCTCTCTCGCCCACGCGCGTACGGCAGTGTCCAGCGTTGAGGACCGGCAGGGCGCCCTGCGGTCGCTCGGCCACGCGGAAGAGGCACTGGCGAAGGCGTCCATAGACGAGCCACGCCCGTCCTGGATGGCGTTCTACGGCCCGTCCGAGCTGCTGACGATCACCTCCATCGTGCGGGATCGCATGGGCGACCCGGCCGGGGCTGAGGCGGCGTCGCACCGCGCTCTGGCCGCCGTCCCGGAGCAGTTCCGCCGGAACCGGGCACTGATCACCCTCCAACTCGCCCTGACACAACTGCACCAGGGCGACACCGACCAGGCGTGCGCCACGGCGGCACAGGTGTTCACGCTGATGGACGGCAGTCCATTGCCGGGCCGTATGCGTTCCCGTCTCGGGGACTTCTACCGCGAACTGACCACTCTCGCCCCGGGCTCCGTCACCGCGCAGGAGTGGAAGGACCGCTACCGATCGGAATGGAGCCAGGCACGATGACCTCCACCCTGGAGCTGCGCCAGTACACCCACGACGACCTGTCGGAGATCCGGCAGACGCTCCTCGACGTACACGACGACGTCTACGCGGCCCAGATGGACGACGAGTTCAACCAGAAGTTCCCCTGGTTCGTGGACCACTGGGGCGGTCACCCGCAGTTCTCCTGCATGATCGCGTACGAGGGTGACAAGGCCGTGGGCTTCGCCTACGGCGCCCCCGGCACCGAGGGTCGCGAGTGGTGGCGGGAGCATCTGGACCCGGCGCCGGAGAAGACGCGCACATTCCACTTCTCGGAGCTGATGGTGCGCGAGCGGTGGCGGAAAACGGGCACGGCGGAGAAGCTCCACCGCGCGCTGATGGCCCCCAGAGACGAAGACCTCGCGGCCCTGCTGGTGGACGTGACGCACCCCAGGGTCCAGGCCCTGTACGAGTCCTGGGGGTACCGGAAGGTCGGCGAGCGGCACCCGTTCCCCGACTCGCCGGTGTTCGCCCTGATGCTCGTGGACCTTCCGCTTCCGTGAGGCGGCGGCGCGGCGGCGTCCGTCGCGCCGCCCGTCGCGACCCCTTGTGCTGATCGTCGCCGCGCTGTTTCATGCGCCGAGCAGCAGCCAATGGGGGACGAGTGTGGAGGCGGACATGGCTAAGGACAGCGCTCCGGACACGGGCGACGGCTCGGCGGGTGGCAGCTCGAAGGGTGGCAGCTCGGCGGGCCGGGACTCCGGCGACGGCGGTGTCGGGAAGGACGCCGCGCCCGTCGTACGGAAGCCCAGCTGGCGGCGGCTGGGCCCCGGCATCGTCGTGGCCGCGACCGGCGTCGGGGCCGGGGATCTGGTGTCCACGCTGCTCGCGGGCAGCAAGTTCGGCTACACCCTGCTGTGGGCCGCCGTCATCGGCTGCATCGTCAAGATCGCCCTGGCCGAGGCCGTGGGCCGCTGGCATCTGGCCACGGGCCGCACGCTGTTCGACGGCTGGCGCACGCTCGGCCCCTGGACCACCGTCTACTTCGCGATCTACGTGGTGATCTGGGGCTTCGTCTACGGCGCCACCGCCATGAGCTCCAGCGGTCTGCCGCTCCAGGCGCTCTTCCCGGACGGGCCGGGGCTGAAGTTCTGGGGCGTCGCGACGGGGCTGCTCGGCCTCGCGTTCGTGTGGTTCAACCGCTACGCCGTGGTCGAGAAGATCATGATGGTCTTCGTCGGCGTGATGTTCGTGGTCGTCGTCTACGTCGCGATCCGCGCCACCCCGAAGGTCGACGACGCGCTCGCGGGCCTGCTGCCCACGCTTCCCGACGGCTCCCTGCTGTACACCCTCGGCCTCGTCGGCGGCGTCGGCGGCACCATCACCATGGCCGCGTACGGCTACTGGATCAACGCCAAGGGCTGGACCGACTCCGGCTGGATGCGCATGATGCGGTTCGACAACCGGATCGCGTACATCACCACCGGCATCTTCGTCGTCGCCATGCTCATCGTCGGCGCCGAACTGCTCCACGCCGGGCAGGTCGCCCTCGCCGAGGGCGACAAGGGGCTCGTGGATCTGACGGAGATCCTGGAGGACCGGTACGGGGGCTTCACCGCGAAGCTGTTCCTCATCGGCTTCTTCGCCGCGTCGTTCTCGTCGCTGGTCGGTGTCTGGCACGGAGTCAGCCTGATGTTCGCGGACTTCATGGACCGGCTGCGGGCGGGCGGCACCGCCGGTGTCAAGGTTCTCGCGCGCGGCGAGCAGGAGCGGTCGCCGGCCTTCCGCGGCTACCTGCTGTGGCTGACGTTCCCGCCGATGATGCTGCTGTGGCTGGACCAGCCGTTCGGGCTGGTGATCGCGTACGGGGTGCTCGGCGCGTTCTTCATGCCGTTCCTGGCGGTGACGCTGATGTGGCTGCTCAACACGGAGCGCACGCCGCGGGAGTTCCGCAGCGGGCCGCTCAGCAACACGATGCTGGGCCTTTCGGGCGGGCTGTTCGTGGTGCTGTGCGTGGAGCAGGTCCGCGAGCTTCCTTGGTAGGCCCCCGGATGGCGCGTCTTCCGGATGCCGCGTCTGCCGAAATGGCCTAGGCGCCGTGGTGGTTCTTCGGCCCGGTGGAGTACGCCGCCCTGCGGGCGGCTGCGGCGAGCCAGGGTTCGATGGAGCTGTCGTTGGGGAGGTCGGCGCGGTAGGCCAGCGCCACGGCCAGGTAGCGGTATTGGCGCCAGGACCACCGCCAGCGGTAGCTGCGGCGGACCTCGTCGGGACAGGGGGCGAGGCCGCCCCCGTCGCGGGCGCTCCAGATGGTGAGGCGCCACGACCCTCCCCCGTCGCCCAGGTACCCGTGCGCGTCCCGGGCGGTCGCCGCGTCGGGGAACGCGAAGACCTGGACGGAGACGTAGACGGGGTTCTCGGGCGTGGCGTGGGGACCGGGCTGCTCCGCGTAGACGCCGACGACCACTTCTGCACAGTCACGGCGCGCGAAATCCTCGGCCAGGTCGCTGGGGCCCGCTTCATGGGAGGGGCGGGTGCCCTCGGCGATCCGCGCGAACTCGATGCCCAGGTCGTTGGTGAACCGCCGCGGCATCAGGGCGTCCGCGGTGAACGGCGTCTCGTCGGTGGAAGCGTGGTCCCAGGACTTGGGAGAGGGCGGCCGAGGCGCGCGCTGCGAGGCGTCGTCCATCAGACGGGTGGGCGGGGTCGGGGGCATCGCCGCGGTGGGAGCTTCCGCTGCCGCGCACGACGTCAGGAGTGCCTGAAGCCGCTGCTGGACCTGCTGTGCCGACTGGGGGCGCCGGTCGGGATCGCGCTCCAGCAGTTCGGCGACGAGCGCGGTCAACTCCGGTGGCAGGCCGGGGCGGAACGCGTCGAGGTGCGGGGCCTCCTCGTCGAGCTTGCGCCGCACGACTGCGATGCTGTTGTGCCCGGCGAAGGGTGGCCGGCCGGCGAGCATGGCGAAGAGCATCCCGCCGAGTGCGTACAGGTCGGAGCGTTCGTCGCCGCGTTCCGTGAGGAACTGCTCCGGTGCGCCGAACTCCGGCGTTCCGGCCGGGGCCAGTTGGGAGGAGCGTGCCACGGTGAACGCGGCCTGGACGAACCCGGCGATCCCGAAGTCGATGACCTTCACCAGCCCGTCGCCGGTGAGGATGACGTTGTGGGGCTTGATGTCGTAGTGGATGACCTGGGCCCGGTGGGCGGCCTCCAGCGCGGCGCAGATGCCGCTGGCGACGGCCACGGCACGCGTCAGGGGGAAAGGACTCTCAGCCTGGAGACGTGCTGTGAGCGTCTGGCCGTCCACCTTCTCCATGACCAGGAACAGCACGTCGTCGTGGATGCCCCGGTCGTACAGGGCGGCGACGTTGGGGTGGACGATCTGGGCTGCGGCGACCGCCTCGCGCTCGAACCGCCGGGGCAGGTCAGCCTGGGCAAGCCCGTCGAGATCCAGCAGCTTGAGCGCGACCTCACGGTGGAGCACGCGATCCCGCGCGGCCCACACCTCGCCCATGCCACCCCGGCCCAGACGGCCGATCAGCTCGTAACGGTCCGCGATCAGCTTTCCCCGCTCCACGTCCGCCCCCCGTTTGTCCTTGACATGGCAGGGGCCAGGATACGAGACGCCTCCACACCTGCGAAGACGACGGGTGCGGCGGCCGTTGCCCCGCCGCTCGCGTGCCCGTACGGCGGTTGGTGATTCCTCCCCCTGGGCCTGCGGCCCGGGGTGCTGCCCCGCCGCGTCGCGGGTGGGGCACGGTTGGGCCGCTACGGTGCGCAGCAGTGCGCCGTAGCGGCAGGTTGTGCTCGCCGCTACGGCGCGTTTGCACAGCGGTGAGGGTTCGGCGAAATCAGGGATTACCCGGACCCACACGTACGGCCAGTGCCTACGGCAGCGCGTCCACCGCCGGGCCCACCGCGTCGGACCATGCGTTGCCCGCAGTCGCGTCCCAGTTCGTGGACCAGGTCATCGCGCCGCGCAGGCCCGGGTAGGTCTTCTCCGGCTTGAACTCGCCGCAGTTCTCGCCCTTCGTGAGGCAGTCCAGGGCCGCCGTCACGACCGAGGGCTCCACGTAGCCGGAGCCCGCCGCCTGGGAGGAGGCGGGGGTGCCGATGCCCACCTGGGAGGGGTCGAGGCCGCCTTCCAGCTGGATGCAGGCGAGGGCGGTGAGGAAGTCCACCGTGCCCTGGCTGTACACCTTTCCGTCACAGCCGTTCATCGAACCGCTGTTGTAGTACTGCATGTTGACGACGGTCAGGATGTCCTTCACGTCGAGCGCCAGCTTGAAGTACTCGGTCTCGGTGGACTGCATGTCGATCGTCTGCGGCGCCATCGTGAGCACCATGTCGGGGGCCTTCTCGGCGATCTGCTTGAGGGCCTTCGACATGTACGTCGCGTTGATGCCGTGTTCGAGGTCGATGTCCACGCCGTCGAAGCCGTACTCCTCCATCAGCGCGAGCGTGCTCTCCGCGAAGGCGGTGGCGGACGCGTCGTCGGTGACGGAGACGTTGCCCTTCTCGCCGCCGACCGAGATGATGACCGACTTGCCCTCTTCCTGCTTCTTGGCGATGTCGGCCTTCAGTTCGTCCTCCGACGGGGCCAGGGCCGGGTCGAGGTTGAACGTGATCTCGCCCGCGGTGGCGGTCGAGTCGGCGAAGGCGACGGCGATGATGTCGTAGGCGTCCGGCAGTTCGCTGATGCGCTGCTTCTGGGCGCCGTTGTCGAAGTTCTGTACGTAGCCGGTGACCGCGTGCGCGGGTACTTCGGCGGTCTGCCGGTCGCCGCGCTCGTCGGAGCCGTTCTCGGCGGCGCCCGCCGTCATGGCGCCCAGGCCGGCCGCCACCAGGGCGGCGGCACCGGCCACCGCCAGCGCGGTGCGGCCGGAGAGTCCGGCGATTCCGCGTATCCGCTTCCGTCTTGTGTGGGTGCTGGGTTGCACTGGCTGCCTCCGTGGCATGGGGGGAGTGGGGGGTTGGAGACGCTGAACTGACGTGGAACGGAACGGTGGCCACCGCCGTGTTGACTCGGAAGAGTGGTCCAGACCAATAACTCTGTCAAGGCCTCGCGCAAGCCCCGCGCACATCCGCAGGCTTAACCGCAGATCGCAACGGGGTAAGTGGTGGGGGACATCCCAGGGGAGGGGCGACGTGGTGTGCAGAGAACGGTTCTCTGTCAGGAGCCGCGCCGATAAGGTGTTATGTCGTCAGTCGGGTACGCAGACAGTCGGGCTCCGGTACCGGACGGCGGACCAGCAGGACAGCAGGACCGAGCACTCACCGCAGACTCGTTCCAACGCCGTTGTGGACAGGGGGACCGAGACGTGACGACTGCATTAGCGGTCACGAGCCACGGGCACATGCTGTCCCCGCCCGACCGGCACACGCCGCGCGCGCACATCTTCACGCCGCCCGGCGAGCAGTCGCTTGATGCGGCGCTGACCGAGACGCACACGCTGCTGGAGCAGCACGGGTATCTCATCGCTGTCTATCCGGCGACGCTGCCCACGCCGTTCCTGCACCGGCTGCACACCATCCGGTCCATCCTGGAGAGCGACCGTATCGCGCTGCTGCCCACGCAGCTGCCGCCGCTCGCCACCGGGGTGCTCGCGCGCCAGCTGCGGCAGCTGTCGCTGTGCGACTTCAGCCCCGGCGTGCTCGGCTCCGCCGCGCGCCTCCTGGGGCACTACATCCACGCGGGCGCCCTGCTGAACTCCGTCGCCAAGCTCGACCGCATCCCCGTCTCGCTCACCGCGCACGCCAAGTCGTGGGTGCCGGGCGCCCAGTTCGGGGTGCTGGCCGCGCCCTCGCCCGCTCTCGTACGGGTCGGGGGCAGCGGCGAGGCAGGCACCCTGGAGGGGCCGCAGTACGCCACCCGGCTGACCGTCGCGGGCAGCGGGCTCACCTCGGACTGGGTGACGCGTACGCTCGCCGCGCAGTGGCGCGTCACGGACATCCACGAGGCGTATCTGCCGGAGGACTCGGCGCGCTGGTGGGGGACGGGCAAGCTGGTCGAGTTCGCGGCGGCCATCTCCGACCTGTCGGTGCTGTACCAGCTGGTGGCGTCCGTACGCCGCGACGAGTGCCACTGGTGCGGGCTCGAACTCATCGGCGACCGCTGCGCGTTCTGCTCCGCCACGCTGCCGCCGGAGCCGTCGCATCCGGCGGCGCGGGCCGTACGGGCGCAGGACCGGCGCCCGCAGGGCCCCCGCCCGCAGGCACCGCGCCCGCCGAGGCCGCAGGAGGCGCCCCCGCCGCCGCAGGGGCAGACCACGCAGGGGACGGCCGTAACGTCCGCCCAGGGGCCGTCCGTACAGGGCCAGCCGGACCGGTCCGCCCAGTCCCCGCAGGGCCCCTCCGCCCAGCCCCCGCCTCGCCGAACAGACCAGCCCAGCAACGCCGTCACCGTCCATCAAGGGGTCCCCCGTCCATGAACTCTCGCCAGCGCCGCGGCGTCATCCTCATCGTGGTCTCCGCACTGTGCGCCGTCGGCGCCTTCGCGGGCGTCCTGACGGTGATCCGCAACGTGGAGTCGAAGGTCGGCCCCGAGACGACGGCGTACGAGCTGCGCAGCGACATACCGGCCTACGAGCCGCTGGACCGCGACCAGTTCAGGAAGATCGAGATGCCCGAGCGGTGGCTGCCCGACACGGCCGTCACCGATCTCGGCAAGCTACGCGGGAAGATCGCGGTCAACCCGCTCCGCAAGGGCTCGCTGCTGCAGTCCGACATGATGGCCGACCGCCCGGCGCTGGAGCCGGGCCAGCAGGAGATCGCCATCATGATCGACTCGGAGACGGGCGTCGCCGGCAAGATCAACCCGGGCAGCAAGGTGAACATCTACGCCACCTTCGAGGGCGACCGCACCGGCGGCGCCGGCGGCAAGGCCCAGCCCTCCCAGTCCAAGGTGATCGTCAACAACGCCGAGGTCATCGACGTCGGCGAGCTGACCCCGTTCAAGGACAACGACGAGGACGACGCCCGCACCCGGGAGCGCGAGCGCGAGGGCGTGCCGATCACGTTCGCCCTCTCCACCGCCGACGCCCAACGGGTGGCGTACGCCGAATCGTTTGCGGAGCACGTACGCCTCGCGCTGGTCGCGCCCGGCAGCGAGCCCATCCCGGAGGACGAACGCACGTACACCCTTGCCGGGAACAAGTGAGCGCCATGGTCACCCGCATCCTCCCGGCAGTCAGCGACCCGGACGCCGCGCGCGCCCTGGTCACGCTCCTCGACCAGCTGCCCGACAGCGAACCGCAACCGGCCGCGATCGACTCCACGCAGCTCCTCAACACCCTCGCGCAGGCCGCGTCCGAGTCCGTCGCCGACCTGCCCGAGGCCGTGCTCGTACACGAGCTGATCGGCCCGCTGCCCGCGCTGGAGCTGATCCGCGAGGTCGCCCTCCGCTTCCCGGCCGTGGCGGTCATCCTGGTCACCCGGGACACGTCCCCGAGCCTGTACTCCGCGGCCATGGACGCGGGCGCGCGCGGGGTGGTCGGGCTGCCGCTGGCGTACGACGAGCTGGTGACGCGGGTCAGCGCGGCCGCCGCGTGGGCGGCGGGCGTACGCAGCCACCTGGGCGCCGGGCCCGAGCCGTTCCGCGGGCCGGGCGGCACGGTCGTCACGGTGACGGGCGCCAAGGGCGGCGTCGGCTGCACGCTCACCGCCGTGGAACTGGCCCTGGCCGCCCGCGCGTCCGGGCGCAACGCCGCGCTCATCGACCTGAACCTGCAGTCCGGGGACGTCGCGTCGTTCCTGGACGTCCAGTTCCGGCGCTCGGCCGCCGACCTGGCCGGGATCAGCGATCTGACGCCGCGCGTGCTCCAGGACGCTGTGTTCACGCACGAGACCGGCCTCGCGCTGCTCCTCGCGCCCGCCGAGGGCGAACGCGGCGAGGAGGTCGACGACCGCGCCGCGCGCCAGATCGTCGGCGCCATGCGCGCGCGCTACGAGGTCGTCGTCATCGACTGCGGCACCCAGATGCACGCCGCGAACGCCGCCGCGATCGAGATGGCCGACCGCGCGCTGCTCATCACGACGCCCGACGTGGTGTCCGTACGGGCCGCCAAGCGGATGGTGCGGCTGTGGGACCGGCTCCAGATCCGCAAGGCGGAGGAGACCGTCACGGCGGTCAACCGCGCCTCGCGGCACACCGAGATACAGCCCGCGCTGGTCGCCCGCATCGTCGGCACGCCCGTCGCGCGCGCGACCGTGCCCGCGAACTTCAAGGAGCTGCACGCGGCGCTGGACGCGGGCCGCATCCAGGACGTCGACCACCGCAGCAGCGTGAAGCAGGCCCTCTGGTCGCTCGCCGCCGAACTGGGGGCGGCGAGCGACCAGAGGGCCTGCTTCACCCCTGCCCCCTATACACAGCCGACGCCGCCGACGAACGCTTAGGACGATCTCTCTGTGGGCGCCGGTGTATCTACAAAAATAATAGACCACCGCAACAGCCACCAGCGACTCCGGCCCCACACCACGCCCCGCCAGCAACCAAGCCAACCGCCCCGCACGCGCGTCCACTTCCGCATACGAGAGAACGCGACCGCCGCACACCACGGCAGTCGCCTCCGGGGCACGCAGCGCCTGCTCCTCGAACAGCTCCACGACCGTGCCGGTGGGGAAGGCGCGCTCCGCGTCGTTGAACTCCTCCAGCAGCCGGTGCCGTTCGCCGGTTGCCAGCACGTCGACGGCGCCTACGCGCTGGGCCTGGTCACGGGCTACGGACTCCAGCACCCGTACGTACGCGGCGACGAGCCACTCGGCGGTCTCCGCGTCGAACAGGTCGGTGGCGAACTCCAGCACGCCGCGCAGTCCGGCGGACTCCCCTCCGTCGGAGCCGGGTTCGGCGAGGGCGAAGGCCAGGTCGAAGCGGGCGACGCCGGAGTCGACGTGCTGCGCCGTGACGGCCGTGCCCGGGAAGTCCGGGAGGTCGCCGGAGGCGGTCTGCGCGCCGGTGTTGTTGAAGGCGAGCATCACCTGGAACAGCGGGTGCCGGGACAGGGAGCGCGCCGGGTTGACCTCTTCGACGAGGCGCTCGAAGGGCACGTCCTGGTGTGCGTAGGCGCCCAGGTCGGTGTCGCGTACGCGGCTGAGCAGCTCCCGTACGGTGGGGTCGCCGGACAGGTCGGTGCGCAGCACGAGGGTGTTGGCGAACAGCCCCACGACGTTCTCGGCGGCGGCCTCCGTACGGCCGGCGATGGGCGCGCCGAGGGGGATGTCGGTGCCCGCGCCCAGCCGGTGCAGGAGGATCGCCAGGCCGGTCTGGAGGACCATGAAGACGCTGGTGTGCGCGGCGCGCGCCGTGGTGGCGAGGCGCTGGTGCAGGTCCGGGGTGATCGTGAACTCGGTGCGGTCGCCCCGGTGCGTGGCCTTCGCGGGACGCGGGCGGTCCAGCGGGAGGGAGATCTCCTCGGGCAGCTCCCGGAGGGCGTCCCGCCAGTAGGCGAGCTGCCGGGACAGCGCGCCTTCGGTGTCGTCACCGCTCAGCATGCGGCGCTGCCACAGCGCGTGGTCGGCGTACTGGACGGGCAGCGCTGGCCAGGCGGGGCTGCCGCCGTCGCGCCGGGCCGTGTAGGCGGCGGCCAGGTCGCGCAGCAGGGAGCCGGCCGACCAGCCGTCGGCGGCGATGTGGTGGACGAGGAGGAGCAGCACGTGCTCCTGGGCGGAGGCCTCGAAGAGTACGGCGCGGAAGGGGACTTCGGCGGCCAGGTCGAAGGCGTACGCGGCCGCGGCCGCGAGTTCGGCGTCGAGCCGGTCGGCGTCGCACCGCGTCACGGTCAGGGCGGTGCCGGTGTCGCCGGGGGCCAGCACGTGCTGGTACGTGCCCGACTCGTCCTCGCTGAAGACCGTACGCAGGCTCTCGTGCCGTACGACGAGGTCGTCCACGGCGGCGCGGAGCGCGGCCACGTCCAGGCCGCCGCCGGACAGCCGCAGCGCCAGCGGCATGTTGTACGTGGCGCTCGGCCCCTCCAGCTGGTGCAGGAACCACAGCCGTTGCTGCGCGAACGAGACGGGCACCCGCTCGGGGCGTACGGCCGGCGCCAGGTCGGGCCGTACGCCCGCCGCGCCGTCCGCCCCGTCCGCGCCGTCCGCCCGGCCCTCCGTGTCCTCCAGCGCCGCCGCCAGCGCCGCGACGGTCGGGTGCTCGAACAGGCGGCGGACGGCGAGCCCGACGCCGAGCGTGGACCGGATGCGCCCCACGAGGCGGGTGGCCAGCAGGGAGTGGCCGCCGGAGGCGAAGAAGTCGTCGTCGATGCCGACGGCCGTGGCGCCCAGCGCCTCCGCGAACAGTTCGCAGAGGATCTCCTCGCGGGGGCCGCGCGGGCCGCGCCCGACGGAGCCGGAGCCGTACTCGGGCCTGGGCAGCGCCCGGCGGTCGACCTTCCCGTTCGGCGTCAGCGGCAGCCGTTCCAGCACCACGAACGCCGACGGCACCATGTACTCCGGCACCCGCGCCGCCAGATGCGCGCGGGCCTGCGCCACGTCCGCGTCGCCGTCCTGCGCGGCGAGGTAGGCGACCAGCCGCCGGTCGCCAGGGTGGTCCTCGCGTACGACGACGGCGCAGCGTTCGACGCCCGGCGAGCCGGTCAGCACGGACTCGATCTCGCCCGGCTCGATCCGGAAGCCCCGCACCTTCACCTGGTCGTCCGCGCGTCCGAAGAACTCCAGCAGCCCGTCGCCGCGCCACCGCGCGAGGTCCCCGGTGCGGTACATGCGCGCGCCGGGCGGGCCGTAGGGGTCGCTGACGAAGCGTTCGCCCGTGGGGGCGGGCCGGTTGAGATAGCCGCGGGCAAGGCCGGGACCCGCGACGTACAGCTCGCCGCGTGCTCCGGCGGGTACGGGGCGCAGCGCGCCGTCGAGCACGTACAGCCGCATGCCACCGACGGGGCGCCCCACAGGCAGCGGCCCTTCGGGGGCGGACTCGCCGGGTTCGAGGCGGAATTCGGCGCAGTTGACGGTGGTCTCGGTCGGGCCGTACGAGTTGACGACCGCGGCGTGCGGGTGGCGGCGGCGCCAGGCGGCCAGCGCTTCTCCCGTGAGCTGTTCGCCCGCGACGACGAGGCAGTCCGCCGGGGAGACCTCAGCGGGCAGGTCGTCCAGCAGCGGCAGGTGGCTCGGTGTCACCTTCATCAGCGTGGTCCGCGGCCGGCCCTCGCCGGGCACCGCGTGCTCGTCGAGGTCGTCGGCGCGGACGCAGCCGCCGCTGACGAGCGGCGCGTACAGCGCGGTCACGGTCAGGTCGAAGGACACCGCCGAGTGCAGCAGGGCGGTGCCGGCGGCGGCCGGGTGCCCGTCGCGCATCCAGCGCAGGTAGCGGCCGAGCCCGCCCTGCTCGATCACCACGCCCTTGGGCCGCCCGGTGGTACCCGAGGTGTAGATGACGTACGCGGGGTGCGCCGGGTCGGCGGGGGCGAGCCGGTCGCCGTCACGGAGGTTCGCGGCGGCGGCCCCGGCGGGGAGGGCGGTCTCGTCCCCGTCCAGGAGGAGGCTCGGGACACGGGTGCGGGGCAGGTCCGCCTCGGTCCCGGAGGTGGTGACGATCAGGCCGGGAGCGGCGTCGTCCAGCATGAACTCGATGCGCTCGGCCGGGTATTCGGGGTCGACGGGGAGGTAGCCGGCCCCGGTCTTGAGGACCGCGAGCAGTGCCGTCAGCAGCTTCTCGGAGCGCGGCAGGGCGACGGCGACGAGGCGTTCCGGTCCGACGCCGAGGTCGCGGAGCCGGCGGGCGAGCGCGTTGGCGCGCGCGTTGAGGGCGGCGTACGTGAGTGTCGTGCCGCCGGACGTGACGGCGGGCGCGTCGGGCGTACGGGCGGCCTGCGCCTCGAACAACTCGGCGGCGGAGGAGGGCCGTTCGGTACGGGGCTCGGCGCGCGTGCCCGCGAAGGGCTGCGTGCCCGCGTACGGCTCCGCGCCCCCGTACGACTCCGCGCTGTCCGCGCCCGCCGACAGCAGCTGTGCCCGCTCCCCGTCCAGCAGCATGTCGAGCTGCCCCAGCGGCCGGTCCGGGTCGGCGGCGAGCGATTCCAGCACGCGTACGACGCGGCGTACGACCGCCTCCGCCTCGTGCGGCGCGAACAGGCCGGGCTGGTAGCCGAGCCGGAGGCCGAACCGCTCGCCGGGCACGACGGCGAGGCTCAGCGGGTAGTGCGTCGCGTCGGTGCCGGAGACGCCCGTGACGCGCGGCTCGCGCTGCTCGTCACCGGTCTGCCCAGCCTGCTCCAGCGGGTAGTTCTCGAACACCATGGCGGTGTCGAACAGGGTCTGGAAGCCCGCGGCGTGCTGGATGTCGGCCAGGCCCAGCCACTGGTGGTCGAGCAGCCGCGCCTGCTCCTCCTGGAGTCCGCCGAGCGCGTCGGCGGCGGGGGTGCGGGCGGCGAGCCGTACGCGTACGGGCACGGTGTTGATGAACAGGCCCACCATCGCGTCCACACCGCGCAGTTCGGGCGGCCTGCCGGAGACGGTCACGCCGAAGACGACGTCGTCGCGGCCGGTCAGCTGGCCGAGCACGAGCGCCCAGGCGCTCTGGAACACGGTGTTCAGCGTCAGGCCGCGGGCGCGGCTGAGCTCCACGAGCCGCCTGCTGGTCTCCGCCGGGACAGTGCACTCGGCCTTGTCGGGGGCCGCAGGGCCCTGCCGGTGGCCGGGCCGCAGCAGAGTGGGGCTGTCGAGGTCCGCCAGGGCAGTGCGCCAGGCGGCGCGCGCGGCGGCCTTGTCCTGGCGGGCCAGCCACGCCAGGTGGTCCTTGTACCGGGGCGCCGGCGCCAGGGCGTGCGGCCGGCCCCCGGACTCGTACAGCGCCCAGAGGTCGCGCAGCAGCACCGGCATCGACCAGCCGTCGAGCAGGATGTGGTGGTGCGTCAGCGCCAGGCTGTACGCTTCCGTGCCGCGGCGCAGGAGCAGGAACCGCAGCAGCGGCGGGCGCGTGACGTCGAACCGCGTCCACCTCTCCTCTTCGAGTACCCGCCGTACGGCGTCCGGTCCCGCGCCGCGCAGGTCCGTCTCGTGCCAGGTCGGCGCGGTGTCGGCGGGCACGGCCTGGACGGGGCGGCTGAGGCCTTCGTGGAGGAAGGCGGCGCGCAGGTTCGGGTAGCGCACGAGCAGCGCGTGCGCCGCGGCGCGCAGCCGTTCCGCGTCGAGCGGGCCTTCGAGGTCGAGGACGAGCTGCGCGGTGTAGACGTCGAGGGAGTCCTCGTCGTACACGCTGTGGAACAGCAGCCCCTCCTGGAGCGGCGTCAGCGGAAGTATGTCCTCGAGTCCACCGGGCTGGCTCACTTCTGGCCCCTCCACTCGGCTTGCAGTCGTTCGATCTCGGACCCGGACAGCAGGGACAGCGACACGTCCGAGGGCGTCAGGCCGCCGGCGTCCGGGTCGTCGGCGTGCGTGACCAGGGCGCGGAGCGCGTCGAACCAGAGCTCCGCGAGCCGCCGTACGCCCGCCTCGGTCAGCAGCCGGGTCGCCCAGGTCCAGTGCGCCACCAGCTCGGGGCCGCCCGTGCCGTCCTCGGTCAGCGCGTTCACTTCGACGAGGTGGGCGAGCGGCATGTCCGGGTCGGCGCCGCCGCTCAGTGCCGGCGACTCGGGGGCCGCCTCCCACTCGCCGCCGCCGCGGCCTGCGGCGAAGCGGCCGAGGTAGTTGAACGCGGCCTCGGGGCGCGGGTGCCGGGCCAGGCGGGGCCCGGTGCCGGGGTTGAGGTGGCGCAGCAGGCCGTAGCCCATGCCGTGGTCGGGCTGGGCGCGCAGCTGCTCCTTGGTCCGCTTCAGCAGGTCTCCGGCGGCGGGGCCGCCCGCCCACGCCTCGGCGCGGTCGAGTCCGCCGGCGTCGAGGCGTACTGGCCGGATGCTCGTGAACCAGCCGACGGTGCGGGACAGGTCGGCGCCCGGCACCAGTTCCTCACGGCGGCCGTGCCCCTCCACGTCGACGAGCACGCCCGAACCGGCGCCGTCCGTGCGCCGTACCGGACCTGGCCCGGACGGGCCGTGCCATTCCGCGAGGGCCAGGGCGAGTGCCGCGAGCAGTACGTCGTCCGCTCCCGCCCGGAACAGCTCCGGCACCCGCCCGAGGACCGCCTCGGTCACGTCGGGCGGCAGCCGCAGCGACAGCGTGTCCGCGGTGGCGTGGGTGTCCAGCGCCGGGTCGAGGGCGGCGCTCGCCAGCAGGCGGGGCGCGTCCTGCACCGTCTCGGTCCACAGCGGGAGTTCGGCGGCGCGGTCCGCCCGTACGGCCGCCGCGCGCAGCCCGTCGGCCCACTCCCGCAGCGAGGTGCCGACGGGGTCGAGTACGGGTTCGCGGCCGGCCTCGCACGCGCGGTACGCCTCGGCGAGGTCGCCCAGGAGGATCCGCCACGAGACGCCGTCCACGACGAGGTGGTGTACGAGCATCAGCAGCCGCCCGGTGTCCGCGGGGCCGCGGTCCAGCCAGACCAGGTCGAGCATCCGGCCCTCGCCGGGGGCGAGCCGGGACGCCGCGCGCCGGGAGTGCTCGGCCAGCAGCGCCGTCAGCTCCTCCCCTTCGGCGCCGTGCGCGTCGACACGGGTCAGGCAGGTGTCGGCCGTGAACGCCTCCGGCCCGGGTATCTCCAGCGTCCAGCCGTCGCCGGTGCGCAGCCGTGCCCGCAGTGCCGCGTGGTGCCGGGCGAGCGCGGTCACCGCGCCGGCGAGGTGGCCGTGCCGGGCGCCGGCCGGGACGACGAGCACCGCGGACTGGTGGAACGCGGCGACGGGGCCGCCCAGTTCCGACAGCCACGCCTGTACGGGTGTCGCGGGCACGGTGCCGGTGTCCGCGGCGGCGCCCGTACGCGTACGGGTGTCCGCGGGCCGCTTGCCGTCGGCGGGCACCTCGGTGGCGACGGCGGCCAGTCCGGCGGCGGTGGCCTGCTCGAAGATGTCGCGTACGGAGAACGACAGCCCGTTCCGCCGTGCGGCGCTCACCAGCTGGATCGAGGAGATGCTGTCGCCGCCGAGGGAGAAGAAGCCGTCGAGCACGCCGATCTGCTCCAGCCCGAGGACCTCGCGGAACAGCCCGCACAGCAGCTCCTCGCGCGGCGTGCGCGGCGCCAGCGGCCCGTCGTCGTCCTGTCGCGCCGCGGCGGGTTCCGGCGCGGGCAGCGCGCCGCGGTCGATCTTCCCGTTGCTGTTGAGCGGCAGCGCGTCCATGAGGACGAACGCGGAGGGCACCATGTAGTCGGGGACGCCTGCGGCGAGCCGGGCGCGCAGGGTCTCCTCGTCCACGCCGGGCGCGGACGGTACGGCGTACGCCACGAGCCGCTTGTCGCCGGGCCGGTCCTCGCGTACGACCACGGCGCACCGTTCGACCTCCGGCGCGCCGGTCAGGACGGCCTCGATCTCGCCGGGTTCGATGCGGAAGCCGCGGATCTTCACCTGGTCGTCGGCGCGTCCGACGAACTCCAGGGCGCCCTCGGACGACCACCGCACCACGTCGCCCGTGCGGTACATCCGGCCGCCGGACGGTCCGTACGGATCGGCCACGAACCGCCCGGCCGACAGCCCGGGGCGGCCGGTGTAGCCCCTCGCCAGTCCGGTGCCGGAGAGATACAGCTCGCCCGGCACGCCGGCGGGGACCGGGCGGAGGCCCGGATCGAGCACGTAGGCGCGGGTGTTGGCCATCGGGTGGCCGATCGGTACGGCGTCGGCCCGCGCGCGGCCGGCCGGCACGGGGAAGGCGGTCGCGAACGTCGTGGTCTCGGTCGGCCCGTAGACGTGCACGACCCGGGTGTCCGGGCAGGCGCGTACGAACGCGTCCACGACCGGCGGCGACACGCTCTCGCCGCCGAACCAGACCTCCGCGAGGCCGCCGAGCACGTCCCCGGCCTCCCGCGACAGCATGTTGAACAGCGCGGTGGTGAGGAACGCCGCGCTCACGCCGTGCCGTTCGACGGCGTGCCGCAGCGTGTCGGGCGTGAGGTGCCCGCTGTCCGCGACGACGGCGCAGCCGCCGGAGAGCAGCGGCACCCACATCTCGTACGTGGAGGCGTCGAACGCGTGCGAGGAGTGCAGCAGCACCCGCCGGTGCGCGTCCCCGGCGAACGCGGGGTCGGTCGCGAGCTCGGCCACGTTGGCGTGGCTGACGGCGACGCCCTTGGGCCTGCCGGTCGAGCCGGAGGTGTACATCACGTACGCGAGCTGGTCGGGGTGGCACGGGCGCGCGAGCGGTCCGCCGGGGCACGCGGCGACCTCGGGGGCCGAGGTGTCGGCGGCGATCAGGCGTACGGCGCCGGCCAGTTCGGGCAGTCCCTCGCGGGGCCGGTCGGTGACGAGCCAGCCGGCGCCGACGTCGTCGGCCATCCAGCGCATGCGGTCGGCGGGGTACGAGGGGTGGAGCGGCACGTACGCACCGCCGGCCTTGAGGACGGCGAGTATCCACACGACGAGTTCGACGGAGCGGTCCAGGAGCAGCGCCACGGGCGAGCCGGTGGCCATGCCCGCGTCGGCGAGGCGGCGGGCGCAGCGGTCGCTGAGGGCGTCCAGCTCGGCGTAGGTCAGGCTTTTCTCGTGGCCGGCGAGCGCCGGCCGGCCGGGGGTGCGGGCGGCCTGCGCGCGGAACAGCTCCGGCACGGTGGCGCGTACGGGCGTGCGGGCGGTGTCGTTCCAGTCGGTGAGGACGCGGCGGCGTTCGGCGGTGCCGACGAGGTCCAGCGCGCCGACCTTGCGGGCGGGTTCGTCGGCCATCTCGCCCAGCAGCCGTACCAGCCGGCCCGCGAGCGCTTCGACGGTGCCCCGGTCGAACAGGTCGGTGCTGTACTCGACGCCGCCGACGAGCCCGCCGGGCCCGCCGTCGGGGGCGCGCCGCTGGGTCAGCCCGAAGACGAGGTCGAAGCGGGACGCGGTGGTCTCCACCGGGTACGCGCGCAGGCCGAGCCCGCCGAAGCGCCCCAGGTCGTCCGCCGCCGACTCGACGTCGGCGTGGTTGAACGCCAGCATCACCTGGAACAGCGGGTTCCGGGCCAGTGAGCGCTCGGGGTTCAGCTCGTCGACCAGGCGCTCGAAGGGGATGTCCTGGTGGGCGTACGCGCCCAGCGCCGTCTCCCGCACCCGCGCGACCAGCTCCCGTACGGAGGGGTCGCCGGAGAGATCCGTACGCAGCACGAGCGTGTTGACGAAGAGGCCGACCATCCCGTCCATGGCCTCGTCGGTGCGGCCCGCGACCGGGGAGCCGACCGGGATGTCGTCGCCTCCGCCCATGCGGTGCAGCAGGGCGGCCAGTCCGGCCTGGAGCACCATGAACACGCTCGAACCGGTGTCCCTGGCAAGGGCGTCGAGCCGGGCGTGCAGCGCGGCGGGGATCTCGAAGCGGAACCAGCCGCCGCCGTACGAGACCGCCGCGGGCCGCGGCCGGTCCGTGGGCAGCGGCAGCTCCTCGGGGATGCCGTCGAGCTGGTCGCGCCAGTAGCGCAGCTGCCGGGCGAACGGGCTGGCGGGGTCGTCCTCCGCGCCGAGTACGTCCCGGTGCCAGAGCGCGTAGTCGGCGTACTGCGGCAGCGGAACGGCCGGCTCCGCGGGCCGGTGCCCGGCGCGGCGCGCCTCGTACGCCTCCGCGAGGTCACGCAGCAGCGGCTCCATCGACCAGCCGTCGGCCGCGATGTGGTGGACGAGGAGCAGCAGTACGTGGTCGTCCTCGCCCAGCGCGAACAGCCGCGCCCGTACCGGCGCCGTACGGCTCAGTTCGAAGGCGTGCCGCGCCTCCCGCGCCAGCCGCGCGTCGAGGTCCGCGGGCGCGGTCTGCTCGACGTGCAGCGCGGGCCGGGCGTCGTGCGGGTCCAGCACGACCTGGTACGGCCCTTCGTCGTCCTCCTCGAAGGCCGTACGCAGGCTCTCGTGGCGTGCGACCAGGTCCTCCAGCGCCTGCTCCAGCGCGTCCCGGTCCAGTGCGCCGGAGAGCCGGAGGGCGACCGGGATGTTGTAGATGTGGCTGGGGCCCTCGAGCTTGTGCAGGAACCAGAAGCGCTGCTGCGCGGACGACAGCGGCAGCCGCGGCGGCCGTACGCGGGGCGCCAGCGGCGCGCGCTCCGCCGCACCGGCGGACTCCAGCGCCTCGGCGAGCCCGGCGACGGTCGGGGTCTCGAACAGCTGCCGTACGGGCGTCTCGACGCCGAGCGCCGAGCGGATCTGGCTGATGAGCCGGGTGGCGAGGAGGGAGTGGCCGCCGAGCGCGAAGAAGTCGTCGTCGATGCCGACGCCGTCCACGGCCAGTACGTCGGCGAACTGCTCGCACAGCGCACGCTCCCGCGCGTTCCGCGGCTCGCGCGCGGTGGACTCGTCCCGCCGGTGGTGCTGTTCGGGGGCCGGGAGCGCGGCGCGGTCCAGCTTCCCGTTGGTCGTCAGCGGCAGCGCGTCCAGTGCCACGAACGCGGCGGGCACCATGTACGCGGGCAGGGCGCCGGCCGCGTACTCCCGCAGCCCCGCCGTGCCGGCGCCGCTCTCGGCCCGTGCGGCGTCGGCCGGTACGGCGTCAGGTGCGGCGGCCGGTACGACGTAGGCGACCAGCCGCTTGTCGCCGGGCCGGTCCTCGCGTACGACCACGGCGCACTGCGCGGTCCGCGGGTGCCGCGCGAGGACCGCCTCGATCTCGCCGGGTTCGATGCGGAAGCCGCGGATCTTCACCTGGTCGTCGGCGCGGCCCAGGTGCACCAGCTCGCCGCGGCCGTTCCAGCGGGCCACGTCACCGGTGCGGTACATGCGGTCGCCGGGCGCGCCGAACGGGTCGGCGGGGAACCGCTCCGCGGTCAGTCCCGGCCTGCCCAGGTAGCCGCGGGCCAGCCCGGCCCCGGCCACGTACAGCTCGCCGGGCACGCCCGCCGGTACGGGGTTGAGCCCGGCGTCGAGCACGTACGCGCGCAGGTCGGCGATGGGGCAGCCGACGGTGCTGTCCGACGTACGGGCGGACTCGTGCGTGAGGCCGGCGTGTGTGACGTGCACGGTCGTCTCGGTGATGCCGTACATGTTGACCAGCACCGGCGCGTCGTCGGGGTGCCGCGCGTACCAGTCGGCGAGCCGCCCCGGCTCCAGCGCCTCGCCGCCGAACACGATGGTGCGCAGCGACAGCCGCCCGCCCGGTCCGGGCCGTTCGGCGTCGGCCTGGCTCAACTGGTGGAAGGCGGACGGGGTCTGGTTGAGGACGGTGACGCGCTCGCGGACGAGGAGTTCCAGGAACTCGCGGGGCGACCGGCTCGTCTCGTGGCTCACGACGACCAGCCGCCCGCCGTAGAGCAGCGCGCCCCACAGCTCCCACACGGAGAAGTCGAAGGCGTGGGAGTGGAACAGCGTCCAGACGTCGTCGGGCCCGAAGTCGAACCACTCGAGGGTGGCGTCGAACAGCCGCACCACGTTCTGGTGCGGGACGACGACGCCCTTCGGCCTGCCGGTGGAACCGGAGGTGAAGATGGTGTACGCCGGGTGGTCGGGGCGCAGGGGGCACGTACGGTCGGCGTCGGTGACGTCGCGGGTCTCGCCCCTGAGTGCGCCGCCGTCGCCGCGGCCGTACGCGTCCAGCGTCTCGAACGGCACTCCGGCGTCGGGGAGTTGTGTTCCCGGGGCCGTCAGGACGAGTACGGGCGCGGCGTCGCGCAGCATGGACTCGATGCGCTCGGCAGGGTATCCGGGGTCGACCGGCACGTACGCGGCGCCCGCCTTCAGGACCGCGAGCACGGCGACGACCAGCTGCTCCGAGCGGGGCAGCAGCACGCCGACGAAGGTCTCCGGGCCGACGCCCCTGGCGGTCAGGGTGTGCGCGAGCGCGTTGGCACGCCGGTTGAGTTCGGCGTACGTCAGCTCCCGGCCCTCGTACGCCACGGCGGTGGAGTCGGGTGTACGGGCCGCCTGCTCCTCGAAGAGTTCGGGCAGCGTGGCACGCCGCGACCACGCACGGGGCGCCGGTACGGACGCGGACGCGGACGCGGACGCGGGCAGCATGCGGCGGCGCTCGGGCCCGTCCAGCAGGCTGATCCGGCCGACCCGGCGGTCCGGGTCCTCCGTCATCGCCTCCAGCACACGCAGCAGCCGCCGTACCAGGTCCGCGGCGGTGCTCCGGTCGAACAGGTCCGTCGCGAACTCCAGCGAGCCGTCCAGCGCGGTGGCCCCCGTCGCGGGGTCGTGGTGCTCGGTCAGGTTGAACAGCAGGTCCACCTTGGCGAACCGCGCGGCGACGGGCTCCGGGCGGGCGGTGAGTCCGGCGAAGCGGTCCGCGACGGTGAGGGCGCCGCCGTCGTTGAAGGCGAGCATCACCTGGAACAGCGGGTTCCGGGAGAGCGACCGGGTGGGGTTCAGCTCCTCGACGAGCTGCTCGAACGGCAGGTCCTGGTGCGCGTACGCGGCGAGGTCCGTCTCCCGTACGCGGCGCAGCAGTTCGCGTACGGTCGGGTCGCCGCCGACGTCGGTGCGCAGCACGAGGGTGTTCACGAAGAAGCCGACCAGCGGCTCCAGCGCCGCGTCCGTACGGCCCGCAACGGGCGTGCCCAGGGGGATGTCGGTGCCCGCGCCGAGCCGGTGCAGCAGCGCGGCCAGCGCTGTCTGGACGGTCATGAAGACGGTCGAGCCGGTGGCCCGCGCCAGTCCGGCCAGCCGGGCGTGCAGGCCCGGCGGGACGGTGAAGGGCACCGCGTCCCCGCGGTAGGAGGGGGTGGCGGGGCGCGCGCGGTCGTAGGGCAGCGGCAGTTCGTCCGGCACGCCCGCGAGGGCGTCCCGCCAGTGGGCGAGCTGGCGGCCGGCGAGGCTGTCCGCGTCGCGCGGGTCGCCGAGCACGTCGCGCTGCCAGAGCGCGTAGTCGGCGTACTGCACGGGGAGCCCATCCCAGCACGGTTCCCCGCCCGTACGGCGTGCGGTGTACGCCGCGGCGAGGTCGTCCAGCAGCGGGCGGAGCGACGCGCCGTCACCGGCGATGTGGTGCAGCAGCAGCATCACCACGTGCTGGTCCGGCGAGAGGCGGAACACCCAGGCGCGCAGGGGGAGTTCGGCGGCCAGGTCGAACTCGTGGCGGAACGCCAGGTCGAGTTCGTGCTCCAGCATCTCCTCGGCCGTCTCGACGAGCTCCACGGGCGGCTGCGTCGGGTCGTGGCGGAGCAGCCGCTGGTACGGCTCGCCGGGGCCGGCGCCGGTGGTGTGCGCGTCCGTGCCGCAGACCGTACGGAGGCTCTCGTGCCGGCCCACGACGTCGTTCAGCGCGCCGGCCAGGGCGGTGGTGTCGAGCGGCCCGTCGACGCGGAGCGACACCTGGAGGTTGTACGTGGGGCTGGGTCCTTCGAGCTGGTGCAGGAACCACAGGCGGCGCTGCGCGGAGGACAGCGGCACGCGGTCCGGGCGCGGGCCCGCGGTCAGCGCCCTGCGGGCCGGCGTCCGCCGCGCGTGCAGCGTACGGGCGAGGCCGCGCGGCGTGGGCGTCTCGAACAGCTGCCGGACGGGCACTTCCACGTCCAGCGCGGTACGGATGCGGCTGATCAGCTTGGTGGCGAGGAGTGAGTGTCCGCCCGCGGCGAAGAAGTCGTCCCCGGCCGCCACGGACGGCAGGCCGAGCACGTCCGCGAACAGCCCGGCGAGGATCTCCTCGTACGGTCCCGTCGCGGGCCGCTGCCCCGGTTCCGCCGAGAGGTCGGGTTCGGGGAGGGCGTGGCGGTCGAGTTTGCCGGTCGTGGTCAGCGGCAGCGCATCCAGCGCCACGAACGCGGCGGGCACCATGTACTCCGGCAGCCGGGCCGCCAGATACGCCCGCGCCGGCGCGGGGGATGCGGGCGCGGGGGTCATGGCGGACACGGCCTCTCTCTCCTGTGGCTCGGCGGGGACTTGGGGGGCGGATCAGGCGCGGTGGATCACGATGTCGCCGAGCCCCGTACGGGCGTGAACCTCGACCGTCTCGTCCGACGCGCCGGGTGCCTCGGAGGCGCCGAGGGAGTTCCGTACGTGGCCGGTACGGGCGCTGACGTCGAGCCACGCGACGGTGGACTCCCGTACGCCGACCTCGACATCCCCGGCGGCCGTGTGCAACGTGACGGTGCCGCGCGCCACTTCACCGACCCGGATGCGGCCGTTGGAGGACTTGGCGCTGACGCCGGCGCTCGCGACGCCCACGGAGATACGGCCGTTGGACGCGCTCGTCCACAGCTCGCCGGTGACCTCGCCGATGGCGGTGTCGCCGTTGGCGTTCTTCACCGTCGCCGCGCCCGCGACCTCGCCGAGCCGGATGCGCCCGGCGCCGGTGACGGCGGCGTCGCCGGCGGCACGGCCCAGCCGGATGTCGCCGTGGCCGGTGCGCAGCTGCGCGGACGCCGACTCCTCCACGTCGAGATCGCCTATCGACGTCTTCAACCGGCAGTCCCCCAGCCGCCCTTCGCACGTGAAGTCCGCGAGTGACGCCGTGCCCTGCACATGTGATCCCGTCGGCAGCCCGACGTACACCGCGACCGAGCCGAGCTTCCCGAACAGCGAACCCTTCCTGGTCGCCCTGATCTGCAGCCTGCCGTCGTCGCAGGTGACCCGCGTCTGCTCGGCGGCGCGTACATCGGCCTCGTTGGCGTCGTCGGCGGGAAGCACCTCGACCTCGGTGTCCGTACGCTCGCCCGCCGTGATCCACGCGTGCCCGGCGTCGAACTCGAGGGTGGCGGCGATCGGTTCCGGGGTGTCGAAACTCGGCATGGGCGTCCCGTCCTCACGGCTCGGCTGTCGCATCCGCCGGGGGACGGGTGCGGTGGGTGGCGCGGTGCGTGGCGCAGTACGTGGCGCGGTGTCCGGCGCCGATGGGGGCGCCGGGGTCCGCGTCACCGCGGACCCCGCCGTCACCACGGACTTCGGCGTCACCGCGGGTCCCGGCCCGGACCCGGCGGCGTACGCCGCCCGCGCTGCCGCTCCGCCCGCCGCCGCGGGGGAGCGCGGAGGCGGGGCGGAGGGTCGTATGGGCGATGTGAAGTCCATGGCGCATGATGACACCAAAATGGCGCCACGACAATTGGGGGATGGCCGCGATGCGGTGCCATGACGGGTCCACGTTGGCCCGTAGCACGTGGCTCACCGTCCCCTGCAGCCGCTAGCCGTTTGCCGCTAGCGGGGGCCGACGGGGCGTCAGTCCACGATGGCGCCGCAGGAGATGTTCACGTCGGTGGAGGTCAGCGTGCGGGCCCTGTCGGAGGCCACAAAGGCGGCGACGGCGCCGACATCGCTCAGCTTCGCCGTACGGTTCAGCAGGGTCGCCTGCTCCAACCCCGCGACGATCTCCTCCGCTCCCTCGAATCCCGCGGGGATCGTCTCGGGCACGCCCCCGGTCTTGAGGGTGACGAAACGGACCCCGTACGGGCCGAGTTCGCAGGCCCACTGGCGGCGCAGTCCCTCCAGCGCGTCCAGCGCGACCTTGAAGCCGCCCAGCCCGGGAATCGTCTGCGGCCCGCCCCCGCCGAAGGCCAGGATCACCCCCGTACCGCGCGGCGCCATGTGGCGCGCGGCGGCCCGCGTGGTGAGGAACTGGGTGCGCATCGCGGTCGTGATGGGGTGCAGGAAGTCACTCACGGCGATCTCGTCCAACGGACGCTGGACATCGCCGTAGCCGATGAGGTTGAACGAGATGTCGATGTGGCCCTCGCGTGCCGCGATGTCGTCGACGTACGCGTCCACGGCGGCTTCGTCGAGGGCGTCGAGGACGGCCGTCTGTGCGGTGGCGTTCGGCTCGCTCTGTTCCTTGTCCCTCTTGCCCTGTTCGCTCTGTTCGCTCTGTTCGCTCTGCTCGCTCTGCTCGCGGATCGAGGCGGCGACCTCGTCGAGCTTCGCTCCGGTGCGCCCCGCGAGATGCACCCGCGCGCCCTCGCGTGCGAACGCGCGTGCCACCGCGCCCCCGATCGCTCCACCGGCTCCGTACACGACGGCCACCTTGTTCTCCAGCAGCATGTTCCGACCCCTTGCTCGTCTGGCGGTCCCGGTGAGTTCCGGGTTTCCAGGGGTACGTCGGAACAGCCCCCGGGATGTCGACATCCGGTGGCGTGTCGCCGCGGCACGCAGTGCCGTGCGCCGGAGTGCCGCCATGAACGGCGCTCACGGACCACCACCAGCCCACCGCGGCCGAGGGCCGTCCTCAAACGCCGGACGGGCTTGGTGCGCGCAGGCCGACAGCGAGAGCGCGGTGAGAGCGGCGGCGGCAAGCATGCGCGTACCCACATGCTTTGATGGCCGGGAAGGGGGACCACCGGCGGCCTCGAACGGCCGCATGGGGACGGAGGGGGAACGTTGGGGGCCACGGAATTCGCCCAGAAGGTCGGCGAGTTGAAGGCGCGGTCGGGGCTCAGCTACGGGGCGCTGGCGAAGAGACTGCACATGAGCACCTCGACCGTGCACCGGTACGTGAACGGGACCGCGGTGCCGGTGGAGTTCGCGCCGGTGGAACGGCTGGCACGGGCGTGCAAGGCGACACCGGAGGAGGTCGTCGAACTCCACAGGCTGTGGATCCTGGCGGACGCGGCCCGCAGGCGCCCGGCCACCGGGGCACCGGAGGAGGCGCCGGAGGCGGACACGCCGGCCGCGCCAACCGAGCCGTCCCCACCGACCGAGCCGCCGGAGGCATCCGAGGGACCCGAGGCGCCCGAGCATGCGGAGCCAGCGAAGCCCACGGACCCCAGGGACGAGGACGAGGAGGCCGCCCCGGAGGGGGAACCCGTAACGACGGTGGCCGCCCCCGCGCCCGTACGGCCCGCGCGCCGGCGCCTCGTCGCCATCGCGAGCGGAGTGGCCGCCGCCGTCGCCGTCCTGGCGATCGGTGCGGGGGCGACGCTCGTCTGGGGCGGGGACGACGGCGGGAACGAGGCAACGTCTGCGGCGCCCGAGAAGGCCGCGGACGAGCAGGACGGCGGGGAGGGCAGCCAACACGGCGAAGGCAGCAAGAGGGAATCACCGGACGGAGCCGAGCAACAGCGGGACCGTGCACAGAAGGGCGGAGAGCAACCGCAGACGGACGGCGAGGACGCCGACCAGCCGGCCACACCGGGCGGAACTCCGGTCACCGCCCGCGTACGCCCGTACACCTACGAGGACCCGTGCAGCCAGCACTTCCTCGTCAACCAGGACCCCGCCAAGCTCCCCCAGCCGCCCGCCGAGTCACAGGCGCCGTCGTGGGTGCGGGCGTTCGGCGCCGTGCCTGCCGACCAGCAACTGGTGGAGATCACCCTCCAGGGCACCGGCTCCCGGACCGTGGTCCTGGAGAATGCCCAGGTCCGCGTGGCGGGCACGCGCGCGCCGCTCGCCTGGAACAAGTACGCGACCGGCATCGGCTGCGGCGGCAAGGTGTCCACGAAGTCCTTCACCGTGAACCTCGACTCCCCCCAGCCGGCGGTCGCCCCCGTGAACGGCCAGCAGGACTTCCCGTACAAGGTGAGCGAGTCCGACCCGGAGGTCTTCTACGTCAAGGCCGACGTGGCGGACAAGGACGTCACCTGGTACCTGGAACTGGAGTGGTCCAGCGGCAGCCAGCACGGCGTCCTCCGCATCGACGACCAGGGCCGCCCCTTCCGTACGAGCGGCTCGACGGACCGCCCCCAGTACGAGTGGCCCACGGGCGGAGACCGCTGGGAACCGTCCCGGCCCCAGTGAGCCCCCGCGGCGCGCTGTCCGCCGCGCGGCGAGCATCGGGGGAAATCGCCAATACAACGGCCCTGGAAAATTCCCTCGTCATCCCGATCCCGGAGATGAGAGGTCACTAGGGAATCCCTCAGTGCCCTCGGGGTGACCTTTCAGCCACGCGAATTCCTCCGGTACGTATGGACGCCACTCCTCCCTGGTCCGCATATCCAGGCCAGAGCGACCGTACGCAACGAAAGGATGGGCTGATGTCCGTTGCCATGCTGGAGTCCCGCGAAGAAGTGGAGTTCGCGGAACTCGCGGAGTTCGATCTGGACATACGCGTTGAGGCCGGAGACCTGCCGGCCGACGCATGGGCCTCGACTGGCCCCAGCTACACCATTGGCTGCACCGTCATTATCTGCATCTGAGCACCGGTGGCCCCGCCACGGCCGGAGCGGTCCGTTCCGGCCGTAGCCGAGGAGCCAGGGGCCTGCATCTGCGCAGGTCAAACCCGTATACACACCGAACGAGAGGGAACACCATGTCCGTTGCCATGCTGGAGTCGCGAGAAGAGACAGAGCTCGCCGAGTTCGATCTGGACGTCCGTATCGAGGGCAAGGACGTGCCGATCGATCCGATGATGCCCTGGACGATGACGTGCGAGTGCGAGTGGACCGAACTGCCCGTCTGCTGGTGGTAGACCTTCCAAATACCCCGGGGCCGGAGCGGATCTCTCCTCCGACCCCGGCTGGTTGACTGCCATAGTGCAGATTCAGAAATTGGTAACCCTGCTCTATTGCAGTCACAGAGAATTGCCCTATTGCAGATCCGGTTGTGTCCTATAACAGTTCCGGATCCCAGACACGGAAATGCGGCGAAATGAAGGGCGGGCGAGCGTGAACGTGTCCGACGACCATGTGGCATTCCAGGCGGAGCCTGTGGGGATGCTTCGTGTGCCGCTGCTTTCCCGTGCCGGCGCGGTGGGGACGTACGCGGATGTCGATCCGCGCGACCCTGATCAGGTCCGGCGGTACGTGGACGGGCTGGCCGCCGACGAGGGTGTCGCCGAGGCTCTCGCGGTCTCGAGTCCTTCCCTGTCCCGGTCGGTGGAGGCCGTGCGTGGGGAGGTGCCGCTGAAGCCCAAGGCTCTGCGGAAGCTGGCGCTTTCGGCGACGCGGTACGTGCTGCGGGCCGCCAGCCGTGCCACGCCGTTCGGGCTGCTCGCGGGGGTTGCGCCGGTGGCGTTCGCGGAGGACTGCCGGGTCCGTATGGGCAGTGCGCACCGCAAGGCCGTACGGCCCGACAGTGCCTGGCTGTTCGGCCTGATCAGGGGCTGGGAGGGGGACTTCGCGGTGGTGCGCAAGCTCCGCGTTGTCACCAACGACCTGGGGTGCCGGCGCGGGCAGCGCTGGGTGCTTCCGTTCGCTTCCCAGCCGGAGGAGAGCGACGGGGACGGCAGTGACGGCGGCACCGGTGCGGGTGGTGCGGGCGCGATGCGGGCCGAGGAGGTGTCCGTGCGGTTCACCGCGGCCGTACGGACCGCCCTCCACGCCGCCGAGCACCCGCGCACGGTGGAGGACGTCCTGGCCGTGCTGGACAGGGCCTACCCGAAGGTGCCCGCGGCGGCGAAGGAGAAGCTTCTGCTCGGGCTCGTACGGCAGGACTTCCTGCTCACGGAGTTGCGTCCGCCGCTGAGCGAGACCGACCCGCTGCGGCACGTCGTCGACACGCTGAAGCACGCGGGGGAGAGTGACAAGGCCCGTGAACTCGCCGCCCTCGCCGACCTCCACCAGGACTACGCCGCCCAGCCGATCGGCACCGGCGGGGCGGCCCTCCGGCGCAAGGCCGTGGACGCGGCGAACGCGCTGCACTCCGAAGACCCGTCGCTCCACGTCGACATGCGGCTGGATGCCGATGTCACGCTGCCCTACGAGGTGCTGCGCGAGACGGAGCGCGCGGCCGCGGCGTTGTGGCGGGCCGCGCCGGACAGCGTCCAGCCTCCCCATCTGCGGGAGTACCACGGGGCGTTCGTGGAGCGGTACGGCACCGACCAGGCCGTGCCGCTGCGGGACGTGCTCGATCCGCAGGCCGGGATCGGCCCGCCCGCCGGATATCTCCACCCGCGCAGCGAACGGCGTACCCCGGAGCGCGCCGAGCCCAGCGCGCGCGACCGCGCACGGGACAGTGTGCTCACCGAGCTGGCGCTGGCCGCACTGGCCTCGGGCGACCGCGAGATCTCCCTCGACGAGGGCGTGCTGGAATGGCTGGGCGGGCGCGGGCCGTCGGTCAGCAGCGGGCCATCGGGCACCGGCGGGCCATCGGGCGCCGGCGGGCCGTCGGGCGGCGACCGCGCGGCGGTGCCCGGCGCGCTGGAGGTGTGCGCGCATCTCACCGCCCCTTCCCAGGAGGCCCTGGGGCGGGGTGACTTCGCGCTGGTGGTGTCACCCGGGACGGGGTCCTTCTCGCCGGGCTCCCTGCTGGGCCGGTTCGCGTATCTCCTCGACGACCAGGACGTCGTAGGGGACCTGGCCCGCCGTTCCGCCGAAGGGCCGGGCAACGCCGACCGTACGGCAGGCGGCGGGGCCGTGAGCGCGGGTCTGGAGTTCGCGCCACCGCTGGCGCGTTCCGTGAACGTCGCGCGTGTCGGCTCGTTCTGGCCGGAGCGCATCGCCGTGGGCTGTTTCGCCGACCGTTCCTTGCCCGCCGTACGGGGCCTGGGCGATCTCGCGCTGGTCGCCGATCTGGACCGGTTGTACGTGGTGGACGCCCGGACCGGGCAGGAGATCTCGGCGCAGTTCCCGAGCATGCTCGACCTGCGGGGCGGGGCACCCGCTGCCGTACGTCTGGTGCTGGAGGTGTCGCGGGCAGGCCGCGAGGCCCGCCCGGTGTGGATGTGGGGCGCGGCGGGCTCGTTCCCGTGGCTGCCGCGCGTCCGTTACGGCCGTACGGTGCTCGCCCCCGCCCGGTGGCGGTTCTCCGACCCGGCGCTCACCGACTCGTCCGTGGACGACGCCGAGTGGGCCCGGCGGCTCGCGACGTGGCGGGAGCGCTGGCACGTACCCGACCGCGTCGCCGTGGGCGTCGGCGACCGCCGCACGGAACTGGACCTGACGGCTCCGCTGCACCGCATGCTCCTGCGCCGCGAACTCGCCCGGCACGAGGACCTGCTGGCGTACGAGACGCCCGAGGACGCCGGGGCGGGCGCGGGGTGGCTGACGAACGAGTCCGGCGCGTTCACCAGCGAACTGGTGCTGCCCCTCTTCCCCACGGCGCGTGCACAGAAGACGCCCGCGGCGCCACGCCCGCGCCGCCGCGTCTTCCCCTCGGTCGCCGCGCCCGCACCACGGCACGACCGGGAGTGGCTGTACGGCAAGCTGTACGCCTCGGTGAACTGCCACAACCAAATCCTCACCGAGCATCTGCCGCGCCTGCTCGCCGAGTTGCCGCGCGGAGTGGACCGCTGGTTCTTCATCCGGTACGCCGACACCGACGGGGCCCAGCTGAGGCTGCGCTTCCACGGCGAACCGTCCGTGCTGCACCCCGAGTTGACGCCCGTCTTCCTGGACTGGGTGGACCAGCTGCGGTCCGTACGGCTCGCTGGGGCGTTCGTCCTGGACGGCTACGAGCCCGAGGCCGCCCGCTACGGCGGTACGGAGGCCATGGCCGCCGCCGAACGCGTCTTCCACCGCGACAGCGTCGCCGTCCTGGAACAGCTCCGGCTGCAGACAGCGGGCTCCACCACCGTCGAACCGCCCGTACTGGCCGCCGCCAACTACCTGGACATGGTGCGCCGGTTCCATGGCGGCGACTGGCCCGGCTTCCACCTGGCCACGCCGCGCGACGACGAGCACCACGCGTACTTCCGCGAGCACCGCGCCGCGGCGCTGCCGCTGCTGGGGAACGACGTGATGGCGGCGGCGTTCCGCGCGGGCGCCGCCGAGGTGACGGTCGCGTGTGAGGCCAGGGCGGCGGCCCTGCGCGAGTACGCCGCGCACACGACACGGGCCTCGGCCGTCTGGAGCGTCCTGCACATGCACCACAACAGGCTGATCGGCACGGACCGAAAGCAGGAGCAGCGGTCGCTGGCGGTGTCCCGCGGCCTCGCGCAGGTGGAACAGGGCAGGCGGAGGCACCTCGGATGACAGCGCACACGGAGTCGACGGCGGACGCGGAGTCGACGGCGAACGCGGACACGTACGGCGGCAGGAGCACGTACGGCGCCGAGAACACGTACGGCACCGAGGACACCGAGGGGCGATGGGACCCCGGTGCCGTCGTGGCCGAGGTCGTCGCCCGCGTACGGGAGCGGCAGCTCCTGCCCGCGGCCGAACGGCAGGAGGGCGACCGGGACGGCGGGGAGCCGGAAGGGCCGAACTCCCCCGGCCTCGGCGGCGCGTGGACCGGCAAGGCGCTGCTGCTGAGCGAGGTGAGCACGGCGCCCGGAGCCGATCCGGCGCTGCGCCGGGCGGCGCACGCCGCACTGGCGCGGGCGGCCGACTCCGCCGGTCCGGCCGCCTCGGCAGGGCTCACCGGGCTGTATCCGGGCCTCGGCGGACTCGCGTTCGCCGCCAAGCACGCCGCGCGTACGCCCAGGGAGTACGCCACCCTGCGCACGCGGCTCGACGCCGCCCTGCGTACGGAGGTCGCCGCGACGCTCGACGCGGAGCGCGCCCGGATGGCCGACGGCGAACCCGGGGCGCCCCGCGGGAGGTTCGACGTCATCGGCGGAATGACCGGCCTCGGCCGGTACTTCCTCGCGGAACCCGCCGACCTCGACACCGTACGGGACATCCTCGGCTATCTCGTCGCGCTGACCGAGCCGGTGACGGTGCGGGGCGAGGACGGCGCCGTCAGGCGCCTGCCCGGCTGGTACAGCCCGCCCTGGCCGGTGCCTCCGGGGGCGCCCCCGCGCGCGAGCACCGACCCGGTCGCGCGCGAGCCGGTACTCGACCTCGGGCTGGCCCACGGCGCCGCCGGACCGCTCGCGCTGCTGTCGCTGTGCCGGTCCCGCGGCGTACGGGTCCCGGACCAGGACACCGCCATCAGGCGGCTGGCCGACTGGCTGCTGAGCTGGCGCCAACACGAAGGCGGCAGCGGCAACGGCAACGGCGACAGCGGCGGGAGTGCCCCGTACTGGCCCGCCCTGGTCACCCGCGACCAGGAGTGGGCCCCCGTACGGCCACACCTCAACCGGCGCCGCGCCACCTGGTGTTACGGCACCCCGGGCGTGGCCCGCGCCCTGCAACTCGCGGGAACGGCACTGGGCGAGGAGGCGTGGGTACAGAGCGCCGCCGACGGCATACGGGCGGTCTTCCGCCGGCCGGACGGCTTGCAGGGGGTCGAGGAACCGGGCCTGTGCCACGGCCTCGCAGGCGTACTCCAGATCACCGGGCGCATGGCCGCCGACCTGGACGACCCCGCGCTGGCCGCGCGGGCGGACGAGCTGGCGGAACGGGTGTGTGCCGCGTTCGACCCCGCCCTGCCGTACGGTTTCGCCACCAGCTTCACGCCGTACGACGCTCCGTCAACGTTCCTCCTGGGCCCGGCGGGCATCGCCCTGGCACTGCACGGGCGGCTGGCGACGGCACCGCGTCCGCCCGCACCGGAGCCGCTGCCCTGGGACGCGGCGCTGCTCCTGGCCTGAGACGGTCACAGCCAACGGCGGAAGACGGCTGAGACGGCTGAAACTGCTGCGCGAACCGTCCAGATGCGCTCCGTCCGCGCCGGAGACCGGTGGCGCGCGGAGACCCCGCGGACGGCGACCCGTATCCCCCGGGCGAGCCACCCCGAACTGTCCACCGGAGGGTGACGCCCTCCGGCGACCCCGGTCCGTACGATTCCTGTCGGCTGCGGCGGTGTCGCGCTCCCCCCGTGCGGGGTGCCGCCGTGGCCCGCCCCGCCGCTCCCGCCCACGGTTCTGCGGAAACAGCTCCTGAATCGGCTCCGGAAACAGCTCCGCCCCGGCCGGTGAGGCCGGGGCGGAGCCGTACGGGCAGGCAGATCCCTCCGCTGAAGGGATGCCGGTAGGCCGTGTGGGACTCGAACCCACAACCAACGGATTAAAAGTCCGCTGCTCTGCCAATTGAGCTAACGGCCCGCCCCCGCAGCATAGCCCGCCTGCGGGCCGCGTCTCGAAAGCATTCTGCCTTGTCGGCGCGGGGTCGTCAGCCGTCAGCCGTTGCGCTTCCAACGGGGCTTGTCCGTACGGCGGTCGAAGGTGCGGCCGGCGCCGTTCCGGTTGAATGAGCCGGAGCCGCCGCGGTGGTCGTCGCGACGGCCCTGCGGGCCGCGGTCGTTGGTGTCGCGGCGGTCGCGGCCGTACGGGCGGCGGTCGCTGTCGCGGCGGTCGTCGCGGCGGAAGCCGCCACCGCCACCGCCCTCGCGCCGGTCCCGGCTGTACGGACGGGCGCTGCCGCCGGCACCGCTCGTACCGCCACGGCTGTCGCCGCCACGGCTGTCGCTGCCGCGCCGGTCGCCGCCGCGGTCGTCGCGGCGCTCGTACGGACGGCGGTCGCGCGTGTCGCCGCGGCCGTCACCGCCGCGGGGCCCGCGCCCCTCGCCGCCACGGAAACCGCCGCGGTCGCCCCGGTCACCACGGTCGCCGCGGTCACCGCCGCGGTCGTTGTCGCGGCGCTCGTACGAGCCGCGCTCGTCGCGCCGCTCCTCCTGCTTGCGCTCGCGCCGCTCCGCGCGCCGGCGCTCCGCCGCCGCCTCGGCCTCGGCCTCCGCGGCCACCTCGGCCGCCAGTGCCTCGGTCGCCTGCGCCAGCGCCTCGTCCGGGTCGTCGCCGCGCTCGCGCGCTGCCCGTACGGTCAGCCGGTCCGCTTCCTCGCGCAGCTCGGTCGCATGCCGCTGGGCGCGCTCGAGCTGCCGCTCGAGGTCCTTGACCTCGCGCTCCGCCTGCCGGGCGGTGTTCGCCGTGGACTCGGCCTGCACCTCGGTCAGGGACCGGGCGCCGGTGATCCGTGCCACGTCGTCGTCGAAGACGTCGCCGCGCCCGATGATGTGCCGCGAGGCGTCGACGCCCGCGTCCTCCATCAGCCGGAAGATCTGCCGCCGCTGGTGCGGCAGGGCCAGCGAGACGACCGTGCCGGACTCGCCCGCACGCGCCGTACGGCCGGAACGGTGCAGGTAGTCCTTGTGGTCACCGGCCGGGTCGACGTTCAGCACCAGGTCGATGCCGTCGACGTGGATGCCGCGCGCCGCGACGTCCGTCGCGACGAGCGTGTTGACCTGGCCGCCCTTGAAGTCGTCCAGCGTGCGCGTACGCGCGCCCTGCGTCATGCCGCCGTGCAGCGCGTCGGCCTTCACACCCGACTCGCGGAGCTGCTCCGCGACCCGGTCGGCGCCCAGCTGGGTGCGGACGAAGATGATCGTCCGGCCCTTGCGCGCCGCGATGGCCGCCGTGACCGGCGCCTTGTCGCGCGGCTTCACGACCAGCACGTGGTGCGTCATCGTCGTGACGGCGCCCTGTGCGGCGTCCACCTCGTGGCTGACCGGGTCGACCAGGTAGCGCTTGACGAGGGTGCCGATCTCCTTCTCCAGCGTCGCGGAGAAGAGCATGCGCTGGCCGCCCTCGGGGATGAGGTCGAGCAGCTCGATGACCTCGGGCAGGAAGCCCAGGTCGGACATCTGGTCGGCCTCGTCGAGTACGGCGACCTCGACGTCGTCGAGCGCGCACGCGCCGCGGTTGATCAGGTCGCGCAGCCGGCCGGGGGTGGCGACGAGGATGTCGACGCCGCGGTCGAGCGCGTACATCTGGTTGCTCATCGAGGTGCCGCCGCAGACGACCTTGAACTTCAGGCCGAGCGTGTCCCCGTACGGCTGCAGCGCGTCGGAGACCTGCATCGCCAACTCGCGGGTCGGGGTGAGGATCAGGCCGCGCGGGCGGCGCTTCGCGGTCTGCCCGCCGGCGAGGCGGGTCAGCAGCGGCAGGCCGAAGGAGAGGGTCTTGCCGGAGCCGGTACGGCCACGGCCGAGGATGTCCTTGCCCGCCAGCGCGTCCGGGATGGTCGCGGCCTGGATGGGGAAGGGGGTGGTAACGCCGTTCTGGGCGAGTTTGGCGACGAGCTGCTCGGCGAGACCGAGATCACCGAAGGTGACGGTCTCCTCGTCCTCGGGCAGGACGGCGTCGGGTGCAGAAACGGACATGCGAAATGCGAACCTTCCGGAGTCACGGCACGCGCCCATAACTCCGTGTTGCACACACGATCGCCTCAGTGCGATCAAGCCACGGCTGGAAAGGAACGCGCCACACGGCGCGCTCTGTGGTGGCGCCGGGCAAATGGGATCAAACGATCTACCAGCATACGCACCCGGTGGCGGGGTGCGCAAATGAGCTCCCGCGAGGGGCCGCCGTACGGGCGCCGCTGGGCGCCGAGCATACGCCCGCGGGGTGCGGGATGGCCACGGGGGCACGGCAGTTGGGCCGTGACGGCCGCCTGCCCGGCCGTCTGTCTGGCCGCCTCTCCGGCCGCCTCTCCGGCCGTCTCTCCGGCCGTCTGTCCGGCCGTCTGTCCGGCAGCGGCCGCCGGTGCGCGCCGTCCGTACGGGGCACACGCGTACGCCCTCCGTCCGTACGGGGCACACGCCCGCACGCCCTCCGCCCGTACGGCGTCAGCCCGTACGGGGCACGCGCTCGTACGGCGTCAGCCGCCGCCCGACGCGCCGCTCGTCCCGCCGTCCCCGCCACCGCCGCCGCCCGCGGGGTCCGGCGGCGTGCTTCCGGTGGGCGTCGGCGGTACGTCCGGTGACGGCGGCGGGCCGTCGCCACCCGACGCACCTCCGGCGGCCGTCGCGCCGGAACCCGGCGGCTGCGCCGGCGGGCCGCCGCCGGAGGCGGCACCGCCTGTGCCGCCTCCGTACGTACCGGCCGCGCCCTCTCCCGTACCGGCGGCCGCGCCCGCCGTACTCGCCCGGCCGCCGGAGTCTCCGCTTCCGCCGCCGTCGGCCCCGTGCGCGCCGGCGGGCCCGCGTCCGTCGGCGTCCGCCCCGCGCCCTCCGCCGGCGCTGCCGCGTGCGCCGTCCGCGCCGTCACGGGCGCCGGGTCCGCCCCCGAAGTCCGCGTGCCACTGGCCGTCCCGGTGCCGCGCGGTGCCGGGAGAGGGGCCGTCGTCGCGCCACGCGCCATCCGCGTGCCCGTCGCCGTCGGGGGCCGTACGTCCGGTGCGCCGCTCCGCGTCCGCGTCCCGGTCCTCCGCCGAGCCCACCGACATGCAGCCGGTGGCGGCCGCGAGCACCGCCACGGCGGCGACCGCGCGTACGGCGGCGCGGCTGCCGGCGACTGTGGTGGTGGCGCGGGCTCGGCGCACGGCAGGACCTCCGGGGTGACGGGGCGGTGACCCTGGTACGGGGGGTGGGCGGGGTCGTACGCGTGATCCTCGTGAAGCTCGTTGTCCCGGTCCGGGCCCTGGCCCCGGTCCTGGTACGGGTCCTGGTACGGGTCCGGCTGGTACGCCTCGGGCTCGTACGGGGGCTCGGGCTGCGGCTCGCGGGGGTACCGGGGCACCGGTACGGAGCGGCTCGTGCCGTGCCGCGCGCCCGGCAGCGCGGTGGGGCCCTCGCCGCTCCAGCGCTCGGTCCGCTCCTCGGGCTCGTACGGTGCGGACGGCGCGTTCGGGGCAGCCGCCGCGGAGGGCGCGACGGTGTGCGGCTCGGGGCCGTACGGCTGGCCCTCGGGGCCGTAGACGAGCGGCTCCTGGCGCTCCGGCGCACCCGGGGCGCCGTCGCCGCCGGGTGTCCACCAGTCCGCGGAAGTGGTGCCGCCCTCGGGCAGGGCGGGCTGCTGCGCCGCGGTGCGCCCCTGCGCCTCCGCCTCCACCCGGGCGGACGCGGCGCGCGCACCGGCGCGGTACGCGGCGATCGCGCCGCGGCGCGCGGCGCGTGCGGCGGCGCCACCGCCCGAGTCCGCGCCCTCGAAACCGAAGATGCCCGCGCGCTGGGCGTCACCCGCGCCCGGACCGGCGTACGCGCCGGGCACACCGGCGCCACCCGAACCGGGCGCGCCGGCGGGGGGCGCGCCCGCGCTACCGCCCCGCCCGAACGTGTCACCCGCGTGCGGCGGTTGACCGCCTCCGGGCTCCTGCCCGGGCGCCTCGGGCCCGGCGTACCGCCCCGAGACCCCCTCGGGCAGCGGTCCGCGCGGCAGCCGCCCCGGCGGCGGCGCGCTCCCGCCGGCGCCACCGGCACCGGCGCCCGCGCCCGGCCCCGGGCCCGCACCGCCCGTTAAACCGGGCCCCGGTCCGGGCCCGTTCGGCCCGCCCCGCTGCGCGCCCGCGCCGCCACGCGGCTCGTACGCGCCCTCGCCCCACGCGTACCGGCCGTCCCGGCGCTGCCCGCTCTGCCCGTACGGGTCCGGCTGCCCGTACGGGTCCCGCTGCCCGTACGGAGCCTGCTGCCCGTACGTGCCCCGCGCCCCGGCGCCGTTCGCCCCGCGCGCCCCGTTCGCTCCGGACCCCGCGCCCTCCGCCGGCACCGCCGGCAGCGCGTGCGCGCCGCGGGACGGCCCGTCCGCCGGTGCCGCCGGGTCGGCGTGGTCCACGGGGTCCGCCGGGCCCGCGACGCGGTCCGGCAGCGTGTCGTACCCGCACAGCGCCTCCTCCGCCGCGCCCACGGCCATGCCGGTGAGCAGCGCGCGGCCGTCGTCGCAGACGAGCACGGAGCGGGCGGTGATGTTTCGGTGCACCCAGCCGTGCGTGTGCACGGCGTTCAGCGCGTCCAGCAGGTCGGCCGCGATCTCGGCGGCGCGGTGCGGGCTCAGCGGCTGCTCGGCGAGGACGGCCACGAGGGGCCGTGCGGGCACGAGTTCGCTGACGATCCAGAGTCCGTCGCCCTCGACGAAGACGTCGAAGACCTGGTCGAGCCGCGGGTGATCGGGGATGCGGGAGGCCGCCAGCGCCGCCTCCACCGCGCGCCGTACGCCCGGCTCGGCGGGTCTGCGGGTGGCGCGGCCGGATCCCGCTCCCGGCAACGGGCGTGCGCCGCCGGACGGTTGGCCGCCGTCCACCATTTCCGCGTCGACGACCTCCGGCAACGGCACCTGCCGCACCAGCACTTCCTGACCGCTGGCGGTGTCGTACGCGCGGGTCTCCGCGAGTTCGTACTCCTCTGCGGGAAGCTGCGGCAGGCGGTAGCGGTCGGCCAGCAACCGCCCCGCGTAGTCCGCGTTGTCTTCCACGACGCCTCCCACACTCCCACAGCGCGCGAGCAGTCCGTCAAAACCGGTCCCGATCCGCCTCGTTACGGATGCGTACGGTCTGCGGTCTTTCACGATACGTGCCGAAGCGGCCCGGCGCCGCCGGTAAGTCCCACTCCGTCCGGTCAGCTTTTCCCCTCGGAGGCCGCCCGCGACACCTCCGTCGCCCGCGCGGCGAACACGGTCACCGCCCTCACCGCCCTCACCGCGGTCACCGCGGTCACCGCGGTCACCGCGATCGTCGCGGTCACTGCGGCTTGAACGTCTTGAACGCCGTCTGCCGCAGAGTGCGGCACTGTTCGCCCGTCCACTCGTCGGCCTTGCAGGTCACCATGATCGCGTAGCCGCGCTTGTCGTCCACCTTGAAGCCGCGGTTGAGCACGCGCACCCGCTGGTCGCCCTCGTTCCGGAGGAACGACCAGTCGGCGACGGTCGGATAGCCGCGCCACTTCACCTTCTGGAGGTCGAGGAGCTTGTAGCCGGGGCTGGACTTGCGGACCGCGGGCTCCAGGCCCTTCCAGGCGAGCACGGCGTCCGCGAGCGGGCTGTCGTTGTAGTCGACCTGGAGCTTGGGGTAACCGCCGCCGGGCCAGCCGTACTTGGCGCCGGAGCCGGCCCCGGCCGTGCCGGTGCGCTTGAAGTCCTGGGGCATCGCCATGGAGAAGTGGAAGCGGCCGTCGGCGACCCGCCTGTAGCCGTCGGGCAGCGCGCCGTCCTGCTTGCCCTTGTCCTTGCCGCCGTCTTCGCCCTTGTCCTCGCCCTTGCCGTCGTCCTTGCCGCCGTTGTCGGGCTCGGGCTTCGAGCTGGGTTCCGCGGCCTCGTCGTCCCCGTCGTCCTGCCCGGTCTTGTCGCCCTGCTGTTCCTGCTGGCCTGTGCCGCCGTCGGAGCCGGCGGCCGAACCGCCGCCGTCGCTGCCCACGGCGTTCGCGACGACCACGCCCAGGATCACGAGGAGGACGACCACCGCCGCGATGATCGCGAGCGTACGGCGGGACCCGAGCCCGCCGAAGCCCTGTCTCGCCGCGGGCCAGGAACCGGGCCCGTTGCCCGCTCCGCTTCCCGCACCCGTTCCGGACGCGGCCGAACCCGCCCTGCCGCCCGGCGGGTTCAGCGAAGGTATCGGCGGCAACCCGCTCGCCGTACGGACCGGCGGCGTACGCGGCTCCGATCCCGAACCGCCCGGCGGCGGCACCGGCGGCATGCCGGCGGCGGAACGCGTCACGTCCGCCGGTGTCGCCCCGCCGCCCGTGGTGTCCATGCCGTCCGAGACGGCCGCGGCCATCTCCAGCAGCACGCGCGCGCCCGCGACATCGAGCCGCTTCTCGGGGTCCTTCTCGAGCAGTCCGAAGATGACCTCGCTCAGCGCGCCCGCGCGCTCCAGCGGCGGCAGCGGCTCCGTCATCACGGCCGTCAGGGTGGAGATCGCCGAGCCCTTGTCGTACGGCGGCCGCCCCTCCACCGCCGCGTACAGCAGGCCGCCCAGCGACCACATGTCGGCGGGCGGGCCCGGCGGGTTGCCGCGGGCGCGCTCCGGGGAGATGTACGAGGGCGCGCCGACGAGCATGCCGGTCGAGGTGATCGACGGGTCGCCCTGGACCTTCGCGATGCCGAAGTCCGTGAGCACGACTCGGCCGGTGCCCTCCTCCATCAGCACGTTGGACGGCTTCACGTCGCGGTGCAGGATGCCCTCGCGGTGCGCCGCGCGCAGCACGTCGAGGACGGCGAGCCCGACCTCCGCGGTGCGCCGCGGCGACAGCGGCCCGTCCTGCCGGATGGTGTCAGCGAGGGAGCGGCCCTCGATCAGCTCCATGACGATCCACGGCCGGTCGTCCTCGTCGACCACGTCGTAGACGGTGATGGCGCTGCCGCTGCGGATACGGGCGATCGCCTTCGCCTCGCGCAGGGTGCGCATGATGAGGCGCTGCTTCTCCTCGTCGTCGATGCTCGACGGGAAACGCAGCTCCTTCACCGCGACCGTACGCCCCAGGGTTTCGTCGCGACCGCGCCACACGGTGCCCATGCCCCCGCGGCCCAGCACACCTTCGAGCCGATAGCGGCCGCCTACCAGCCGCCCGTCCTCAACGTCCTGGCCCATGAATCCCCTTGCATCCCCTCAAGCAGCCGAGCCACCCCAGCAGAGCCTTCATTGTGTCCTACTGTCCGGGCAAGACGTGTACGGGGGCGCAAGCGACTCCCCTTCGTGTGGACTTCGCGGTACGTCCCCGCCAACCCGCCTACAGCGGGACGATGTCCGGCGCGCCCAGCCGTGCCGCGTCCGCCGTCAGGTCGTCCGGCTGCCGCTGTGACTCGCGTTCGGCCTCGACACGCTTCTCGTAGTGCTCGACCTCGCGCTTGATCTGGTCCTCGTCCCAGCCCAGCACGCCCGCCATCAGTTCGGCGCACTCGCGCGCGCTGCGCGTACCGCGGTCGAACGTCTCGATGGAGATGCGCGTACGCCGAGTAAGCACATCGTCCAGATGGCGTGCACCTTCGTGCGTACACGCATAGACGATTTCCGCCTTCAGATAGTCGTCGGCCGCGGGCAGCGGATCTCCCAGCCGCGGGTCCGCGGTGACCAGCTCCAGCACCTCGTCGGTCAGTGAGCCGTACCGGTTCAACAGGTGCTCCACACGCGCCACATGCAGCCCGGTGCGGGCCGCGATGTGCGCCCGCGCGTTCCACAGCGCGGGATAGCCCTCGGCGCCCGCGAGCGGCACCTGCTCGGTGCAGCACTCCGCGACCCGGTGGTCCAGGCCGTGCACGACCTCGTCCACCGCGTCCTTGGCCATCACCCGGTACGTCGTGTACTTGCCGCCCGCGATGACCACCATCCCCGGCACCGGGTGGGCCACGGTGTGCTCGCGGGACAGCTTGCTGGTGGCGTCCGACTCGCCCGCGAGCAGCGGCCGCAGACCGGCGTAGACGCCCTCCACGTCGTCGCGCGTGAGCGGCACCGACAGCACCGAGTTGACGTGCTCCAGCAGGTAGTCGATGTCCGCACTGGACGCCGCCGGGTGCGCCTTGTCCAGGTCCCAGTCGGTGTCCGTGGTGCCGACGATCCAGTGCCGGCCCCACGGGATCACGAAGAGCACGCTCTTCTCCGTACGGAGGATCAGCCCCGTCGTCGAGTTGATCCGGTCCTTCGGCACGACGAGGTGGATGCCCTTGGAGGCGCGTACGTGGAACTGGCCGCGCTCGGCGATCAGCTGCTGGGTGTCGTCCGTCCACACGCCCGTGGCGTTGACCACCTGCTTCGCCCGTACCTCGAACTCGCCGCCCTGCTCCAGGTCCCGCACCCGGGCGCCCACCACGCGCTCGCCCTCGCGCAGGAAGCCGGTCACGCGCGCGCGGTTCGCGGCGTAGGCGCCGTACGCCGAGGCGGTGCGGACGAGGGTGGCGACGTACCGCGCGTCGTCCATCTGCGCGTCGTAGTACTGGAGGGCGCCCACGAGCGCGTCCCGCTTCAGGCACGGAGCCACCCGCAGCGCGTGCCGCCGCGTCAGATGGCGGTGTCCGGGCAGCCCGCGGCCGTGCCCGGAGGACAGCGACATCGCGTCGTACAGCGCGACGCCGGAACCGGCGTAGAAGCGCTCCCACCCCTTGTGCTGGAGCGGATAGAGGAACGGCACCGGCTTCACGAGGTGCGGCGCGAGCCGCTGCAGCAGCAGTCCGCGCTCCTTCAGCGCCTCCCGTACGAGCACGAAGTCCAGCATCTCGAGGTAGCGCAGCCCGCCGTGGATCAGCTTGCTGGACCGGCTGGACGTGCCCGACGCCCAGTCCCGCGCCTCGACGATCCCCGTGGAAAGCCCGCGGGTGGCCGCGTCCAGCGCGGTGCCCGCGCCGACGACCCCGGCGCCGACGACGAGCACGTCGAGTTCGCGCTCGGCCATCTTCGCCAGCGCCCCCGCGCGCTGCTCCGGTCCCAGTGTCGCTGTCCTCACCGTTGCCTCCTGTGGTCGGTACGGGCGGTCCTGCGGTCACCTGACGCTGCATCCCCTGTCGATGGTCCCGCATGTGAGCCACTTTGGCCGAGCGGTGGCACGGCACCGCGTGCAATACCGCATATCTGTCATATAGGCCCTTAACCTGACAGCGCGTCCTCCGCCACTCCCGGTTCGCCGCACCGTTCACCGCACCTGTTCGCCCCACCTGTACGCCGCCCGCACACCGCGTTCCCCGGGGAAGGGATGTCAGCCCTCATGCGCGCAGACCTCGCCGTCATCGGCCTCGGCCATTCGGGTCTTCCGCTGGCCCAGGCGGCCACCGCCGCCGGCATCGGCACCATCGGCTACGACCCGCACCCCCGCACCGTCACCGACCTCAACGCCGGCCGCCCGCCGGCCGACGGCTCCCTCGCCGCGGCCGAGCTGCGCCGCATGCTGTCCTGTGGCTTCCGCGCCACCGCCGACCCGGCACCGCTGGGCAGCGCCCGTACGGCCGTCATCTGCGTCGACACCCCGCTCCGCGCCGACCGCGCGCTGGACCTCGGGCCGGTCCGTACGGCCGCGCACACGCTCGCCGCCAGCCTCCGCCCCCGTACGACCGTCCTCCTGGAGTCGACGGTCTACCCGGGCAGCACCGAGGAGTTCGTCCGCACCGTGCTGGAGGAGGGCTCCGGGCTGCGCGCGGGCCGCGACTTCCACCTCGCGTACGCGCCCAGCCGCCTCGACCCGGGCAGCCGCACGTACGGCTACGCGAACATCCCGAAGGTCATCGGCGGCCTCACCCCCGCCTGTACGGAGGCCGCCGCCGCGTTCTACGGCCGGCTCACCGAGAAGGTCGTACGCGCCCGCGGGCCGCGCGAGGCGGAGACGGCGCAGCTGCTGGAAACCAACTACCGGCAGATCAACATCGCCCTCGTCAACGAGATGGCCGTGTTCTGCCACGACATCGGCGTCGACGTGTGGGACGTCATCCGCTGCGCGGAGACCAAACCGTTCGGCTTCCAGGCGTTCCGGCCCGGCCCCGGCGTCGGCGGCCACAGCGTGCCCATCGACCCGAACCACCTCTCGTACCCGAGCCGCGCACTCGGCTATCCGCTGCGCATGGTCGAGCTGGCCCAGCAGGTCAACGCGCGCATGCCGCGCTACGTCTCCCAGCGCGCCGCCGCGCTCCTCAACGAACACGGCAAGTCGGCGCGCGGCGCCCGCGTCCTGCTGCTCGGCGTCACGTACAAGGCCGACCTTGCCGACCAGGAGGGCGCACCGGCGGGCGAGATCGCGACCCGCCTGCGCGACCTGGGCGCCCAGCTCAGCTACCACGACCCGTACGTGCACCACTGGAGCGCGGGCGGGCGGCCGGTGCCGCGCGCGGACGGGCTGTACGAGGCGGCCGCGGAGGCGGACCTCACGGTGCTGCTGCAGCACCACCGCACGTACGACCTGCAGGGCCTCGCCGCGAAGGCCCAGCTCCTGCTGGACACCCGCGGCGCGAGCCCCACGGGCGCGGCGAACCGGCTGTAGGCGGCGGGCGGTGGGGGCGCGGGGAACTGCGCGATCAGTCAGTGACGGCCGTCGGTCGCGTACGGCGCCCACGCACTCGGACAGTGCGGTCGTGCGGCGACCGCGGGAACACCGTGGCTGGTCGCGCAGTTCCCCGCGCCCCTGGACGCTCGCTAACGCGAGCGGGCCACCATGACCTCGACGCGCTGGAACTCCTTCAGGTCGGAGTACCCCGTCGTGGCCATCGCGCGGCGCAGCGCGCCGAAGAAGTTCATCGAGCCGTCCGGCGTGTGCGACGGGCCGAGCAGGACCTCCTCCGTCGTGCCGACCGCGCCCAGGTCCATGCGCTTGCCGCGCGGGACGTCCTCGTGAACGGCCTCCATGCCCCAGTGGTGGCCACGGCCCGGCGCGTCCGTGGCGCGGGCCAGCGGGGAGCCGATCATCACGGCATCCGAGCCGCAGGCGATGGCCTTCGGCAGGTCGCCGGACCAGCCGACGCCGCCGTCGGCGATGACGTGCACGTACCGGCCGCCGGACTCGTCGAGGTAGTCCCGGCGGGCGGCCGCGACGTCCGCGACCGCGGTCGCCATCGGCACCTGGATCCCGAGCACGTTGCGGGTGGTGTGCGCGGCGCCGCCACCGAAGCCGACGAGGACGCCCGCGGCGCCCGTACGCATCAGATGCAGCGCGGCCGTGTACGTGGCGCAGCCGCCGACGATCACGGGCACGTCCAGCTCGTAGATGAACTGCTTCAGGTTCAGCGGCTCCGCCGCCGACGAGACGTGCTCGGCCGAGACCGTGGTGCCCCGGATGACGAAGATGTCGACGCCCGCGTCCACGACCGCTTTGGAGAACTGCGCGGTGCGCTGCGGCGACAGCGCGGCGGCCGTCACCACGCCCGAGTCCCGTACCTCCTTGATCCGCTGGCCGATCAGCTCCTCCTTGATCGGCTCCTCGTAGATCTGCTGCATACGGCGGTTCGCGGTGGCGCCGTCCAGCTCGGCGATCTCGGCGAGCACCGGCTCGGGGTCCTCGTAACGGGTCCACAGACCCTCGAGGTTCAGCACGCCCAGGCCGCCCAGCTGCCCGATGCGGATGGCGGTCTGCGGCGAGACGACCGAGTCCATGGGGGCGGCGAGGAACGGCAGTTCGAAGCGGTAGGCGTCGATCTGCCAGGCGATCGAGACCTCCTTCGGGTCACGGGTGCGCCGGCTCGGCACGACGGCGATGTCGTCGAAGGCGTACGCCTTGCGGCCGCGCTTGCCGCGCCCGATCTCGATCTCAGTCACGAATGAGCCCTTCCGTACGTAAGTTCTGCGCTGCGCTGACCAGTATGGCTCGCGGCCTCAGGGGCGCGGGGAACTGCGCGGTCAGCCCATGGCGGGCCGCACCCGCCGGCCTGCCGCCACGTGCCGGGTGCGCAGGCGCCATACGCGACCGACGGCCGTCACTGGCTGGTCGCGCCGTCCCCCGCGCCCCTGCGGACGCGGCTAGCGCCGCGAGTAGTTCGGCGCTTCCGTCGTCATCTGGATGTCGTGCGGGTGGCTCTCCTTGAGGCCCGCCGAGGTGATCCGGACGAAGCGGCCGTGCTCCTTCATCTCCGTCACGCTGCGCCCGCCGACGTAGAACATCGACTGCTTCAGCCCGCCGACCAGCTGGTGCACCACGGCCGACAGCGGCCCGCGGTACGGCACCTGGCCCTCGACGCCCTCGGGAATCAGCTTGTCGTCGGCGCCGACGTCCTCCTGGAAGTACCGGTCCTTGGAGAACGACCTGCTGTCGCCGCGCGACTGCATCGCGCCCAGCGAGCCCATCCCGCGGTACGACTTGAACTGCTTGCCGTTGATGAACAGCAGCTCGCCCGGCGACTCCTCGCAGCCCGCCAGCAGGCTGCCCAGCATCACCGTGTCGGCCCCGGCGACGAGCGCTTTCGCGATGTCCCCGCTGTACTGCAGGCCGCCGTCGCCGATGACCGGGACGCCCGCCTCGCGGGCCGCCAGCGCGGCCTCGTAGATCGCCGTGACCTGCGGCACCCCGATGCCCGCCACGACGCGCGTGGTGCAGATGGAGCCCGGTCCGACGCCGACCTTGATGCCGTCGGCGCCCGCGTCGATCAGCGCCTTGGCGCCGTCGCGGGTCGCGATGTTGCCGCCGATGACGTCGACCGACGAGTTCGACTTGATCTTCGCGACCATGTCGCCGACCAGCCGCGAGTGACCGTGTGCGGTGTCCACCACGATGAAGTCGACGCCCGCCTCGATCAGCGCCTGCGCCCGCTCGTACGCGTCGCCCGCCACGCCCACCGCCGCGCCGACGACGAGCCGGCCCTCGGCGTCCTTCGCGGCGTTCGGATACTGCTCGGCCTTCACGAAGTCCTTGACGGTGATGAGGCCCTTGAGCACGCCCTCGCCGTCGACCAGCGGCAGCTTCTCGATCTTGTGGCGGCGCAGCAGCTCCATCGCCTCGTCACGCGAGATCCCGACCTTGCCGGTGACCAGCGGCATCGGCGTCATGACCTCGCGGACCTGACGTGCGCGGTCCATCTCGAAGGCCATGTCGCGGTTGGTGACGATGCCGAGCAGCCGGCCGGCCGCGTCCGTGACCGGCACCCCGCTGATCCGGAACCGGCCGCACAGCGCGTCGGCCTCGCTCAGCGTCGCGTCCGGATGGATCGTGATCGGGTCGGTGACCATCCCCGACTCGGACCGCTTGACCCGGTCGGCCTGGACGGCCTGGTCCTCGATCGACAGGTTCCGGTGGAGCACGCCGACGCCGCCCTGCCGGGCCATGGCGATCGCCATCCGCGCCTCGGTGACCTTGTCCATGGCGGCGGACAGCAGCGGCACGTTCACCCGTACGTTCCGGGAGACCTGCGAGGAGGTGTCGATGTCCTGGGGTGCCATGTTGGACTCGCCCGGCAGGAGCAGCACATCGTCGTAGGTCAGCCCGAGCATGGCGAACTTGGCGGGCACTCCGTCGACGTTGTCTGTCATGACACCTTTCCAATGCTTGTGTGGCGGGGTAGTCCATGCTATCGGCCCGTGACCGGTGCACGGACCGTCCCGCCGGAGCGGGTGGCGGCGGGCCGCGGCGCCGGCCCCGTCACTGCTCGGCCAGCGCCCGCAGTCTGCTCAACGCCCGGTGCTGCGCCACCCGTACGGCACCGGGCGACATCCCGAGCATCTGCCCGGTCTCCTCGGCCGAGAGGCCCACCGCCACCCGCAGCAGCACCAGCTCGCGCTGGTGCTCGGGCAGGTTGGCGAGGAGCTTCTTGGCCCACTCGGCGTCGCTGCTCAGCAGCGCGCGCTCCTCGGGGCCCAGCGAGTCGTCCGGCTGCTCGGGCATCTCGTCCGACGGCACGGCCGTACTCCCCGGGCCGCGCATCGCGGCGCGCTGGAGGTCGGCGATCTTGTGCTGGGCGATGGCCACGACGAACGCCTCGAAGGGCTTGCCCGTGTCCCGGTACCGCGGCAGCGCGCACAGGACGGCGAGGCACACCTCCTGCGCCAGGTCGTCCACGAAGTGGCGGGCGTCACCGGGCAGCCGGGTCAGCCGGGTGCGGCAGTACCGCAGCGCCAGCGGGTGTACTCGTGCGAGCAGGTCGTGCGTGGCCTGCTCATCCCCCTCGACGGCACGCTGGACGAGGGCGCCGACCGGCGGGTGCTCGTCATCGCGCATCGGTCCATGGTGCACCGACGCCGCGCGTTCCGCCGCACCGCGCCCGCCTTTGTGCGTTGAAGCGTTATCACGGAGTGCGCCCGTAGCCATGCCGCTAGCCCGCCCCCTTCCGGGTCGTTACGCACCGCGCCGGTCGGCAACCTGATCGCTTCGTCCCGGCGCCTCGCGGCACCAGGAAGGGCATGTCCGCCATAAGGCCCTTCGCGGCTGGGTGAGATGCCCCCGGCGGTGCGCCGGGGTTGAGTCACACTCCCAAGCATGCGGCATAGCGCGGGCTTACGGCGACGACGCCCGTGCACCAGGGATGTACCAGGTACGTACGGAGCGCGCACGCGACCCCCGTACGCGGGCCGTCCGCCCCCTGCGCGCGCCGGCCGCGCGCCCCTCCTGAACGCAGTCGCCGGGCAGGCCGACGTACTCGGCCTGCCCGGCGACTGCGGGCACCGCGTCCCGCGTACGGGGACGGCTTCGGAGGGGAATCAGCGCACGAGGCCCCAACGGAAGCCGAGCGCCACCGCGTGGGCCCGGTCCGACGCGCCGAGCTTCTTGAACAGCCGCCGCGCATGCGTCTTCACCGTGTCCTCGGACAGGAAAAGCTCCCGCCCGATCTCGGCGTTCGACCTGCCATGGCTCATCCCCTCCAGCACTTGGATCTCGCGGGCCGTGAGTGTCGGCGCCGCACCCATCTCCGCGGACCGCAGCCGCCGTGGCGCGAGCCGCCACGTCGGGTCGGCCAGCGCCTGCGTGACCGTGGCCCTGAGCTCGGCACGCGAGGCGTCCTTGTGCAGATACCCCCTGGCGCCCGCGGCGACCGCGAGGGCCACCCCGTCCAGATCCTCGGCCACCGTGAGCATGATGATGCGCGCGCCGGGGTCGGCGGACAGCAGCCGCCGTACGGTCTCCACACCTCCCAGTCCGGGCATCCGGACATCCATCAGAATCAGGTCCGAGCGATCAGCACCCCAGCGGCGGAGGACTTCCTCGCCGTTGGCCGCCGTCGTCACGCGCTCGACACCGGGCACGGTCGCGACCGCGCGGCGGAGCGCTTCTCGGGCAAGCGGGGAGTCGTCGCATACGAGGACGGACGTCATGACCGCCCCCCGCAGCTGATGCGCATCACCTTGAGCCTCCAGGCTGTTACGAATCTTCACCTGTGCGATTGACAGCCCCGGTCCCGGACACTCGGTGCCCGAGACGGCTTCGTCAACCGCCTCCGCACTCTCAACGACGGTCACCCAAAAGAGTTACGGGCTTCCGCAGCCGCCTCGGACACTCTACGTGAGTGCGCGGACACGGATGAGCCATAGCGCGGCGCGGCGGCTCCCGCCCAGTAATGCCCTGTTTGGTCATGGTTTCTTTCGCTTTCACCGGGTAATAGCTAGATTCGGCAAAGAGTCATATTTACGGATCAGTGACTCACGTGTCTCAGTCCGCTACCGAGCACGCTCCCGAGAGGACACGCAATGGCAGACTTCTCCCGGCTCCCGGGCCCGAACGCCGACCTGTGGGACTGGCAGCTGCTGGCCGCCTGCCGGGGGGTCGACAGCTCCCTGTTCTTCCACCCGGAAGGGGAGCGCGGGGCGGCCCGCAGCGCGCGAGAGGCTTCCGCGAAAGAGGTGTGCATGCGGTGCCCGGTGCGCTCCGAGTGCGCGGCACACGCCCTGACGGTGCGGGAGCCGTACGGCGTCTGGGGCGGCCTCACCGAGGACGAGCGGGAAGAACTGATGGGCCGCGCGCGCAGCCGCCTGATCGCCGCCGCACCGAGCGGTTCACGCGGTTAGCCCCCCGTACGGTCGGCGCGTACGCCGGCCGTGTCCGCCCCTCCGCCGGTCCCTCCCCGCGGGTCCCTTCCCCACCTGGCTCTTATCCACATCTGACCCTGCCGACGACGGACAAGGTGTACGTCTCGCTGGGCGCTGTCCACGCCACAAATAACAAACGCCGCAGCGCAGACTACCAACACACCGACCCAATCCCCCTGAGAGCAAGCTCGATGACGGGGAGCGCACCTCAGCCACCGGGAAGAAGACCCGGAAGTCCTCCGGCGCCCGCGGGAAGCTGAACAAGGTCGGCCGCCGCTACCCGCTGGCGGCGGAGCTGGTGCGGCAGGTGCCCTGGCTGCGGCGTGCCGACGTGCCGCGCGTCGCCTGGGCTGTGCGGGCGGTCTCCGACGCCGGATTGACCGCAGCCGAGGTCCCTGCCTGGCTGGGGACCACTGCGGCCCCGACTGACGGTGCCAGGCGGCCGCCCGGGCTGCCTGCGTTCCGCCTGCGCGGTGTCACCGGCCCGCCCGGTTGGCGGACCCCCGCCCCGCGGTGCCAGGCCGTCCCGGCGTGCCGGCCCTCCCGCCCTCTGCCCGTGGCGGGAGGGGGCGCGCGTTGTCGCAGGTGCGTGCCTGCACCGCACTTGATAGGCAAGTCGCCACTTGCCTATTGTGGGGCCGTGACGGAAGATGTCTTCAAGGCGCTGGCCGACCCCACCCGCCGGCGCATCCTCGACGAACTGGTGGAGCGGGACGGCCAGACCCTCTTCGAGATATGCGGACGGCTGGTGACCAAGCACGGCCTCGGCCTGTCCCGCCAGGCGATCAGCCAGCACCTGGCCGTCCTGGAAGCCGCGGGCCTGGTCGTGACGCGCCGCCAGGGCCGCTACAAGTTCCACGACCTGAACACCCGGCCGCTCGAGCTCATCGTCACCCGATGGCTCAGGCCCGACCCCCCGGAGGGCACATCATGAGGATCCACCTGTCGAGCGTCTTCGTCGACGACCAGGAACAGGCCCTGCGCTTCTACACGGACGTGCTCGGCTTCGCGAAGAAGACCGAGGTCCCGCTGGGCGACGACCGGTGGCTGACCGTGGTCTCGCCGGAGGACCCCGACGGAACCGAACTGCTCCTCGAGCCCTCCGGCCACCCCGCGGTGCAGCCGTACAAGACTGCGCTGGTCCAGGACGGCATCCCGGCCACCTCCTTCGCCGTGGACGACGTACACGCGGAGTTCGGCCGGCTGCGCGAGCGCGGGGTGCGCTTCACCCAGGAGCCGCTGGAGATGGGCCCGGTGACCACCGCGGTCTTCGACGACACCTGCGGCAATCTGATCCAGATCGTGCACAGCGAGTAGGAGTTCCACCGCGCCCCCGGCAGCGTACGGCCGTGGCCACCTGCACCCGCCGCGTGGTCGCGCCGGGTTAGCCGGCCGCCGGCGGCCGCGGCCGGCCGGCGCGTCTCCGCGCCGGCGGCCTGCGCGGTCAGTCGGTGTCCCTGCCGCTCCGGTTGCGGCGCTTGACGTACAGGCGGTTGCCCTGCGGGCCGGTCCACTCCAGGCGTACGACGCCCGCCACGGCCGAGTCCGCGATGCGCGAGGGGTCGGACCAGTAGCCGAAGTTGGGGTTCCGGAAGAACGTCGCCCACGGGCGGCCCCGGTGGTCGGTGAAGAAGTTGTTGTGGCCCGCGCCGACACCGGCGGTCCAGCGCGGGGAGTACGGGCCCTCGAAGTGGTCGGAGACGGCGACGATCGCGTCGTACTGGTACTGGACGCGGCCCTGGCCGGGCGGGTCGTAGGCGTAGCGGGTGCTGCCGTCGGGGTTCAGCGAGGTGCGGTCCCAGGCGGCGTGCAGGAGGTGGTACTTGCCCGCGAACTTGAAGACGTAGGCGCCCTCCAGATACGGCTCCGGCTCGTACGGCTGCTGCTGGAAGCGCGGCAGGCCGGTGGTGGGGACGATGTCCTCCATGTCGTCCCGGAACCTCGCGTACTCGTCGTTGTGCAGGACGAGCCAGGCGTCGTCGCCCTCGGTGTAGAGGCTGCCGTCGATGTGGTGGTAGGCGCCGGGTTCGATGAACTTCGGGCCGCCGGCGACGGGGTCGCCGAAGGGCTTCTCGCGGTTGCCCTCGACGAGCCGGTACGGGCCTTCCACGCCGCCCTCGCTGACCAGCATGAACGAGCCGACCTTGCGGGAGTGGTCGCCCATGCAGGCGACGATGTACCAGGTGTCGCGGAAGCGGTGCAGCTCCGGCGCCCACACGTTGCCGCGCTTGCCGAACTCGTCGTCGTGCCAGTGCTCCTGCCAGGGCGCGACGACCATGCGCCCGGGCCGGTTCTCGCCGGCGAACTCCGGCGACCACACCTTGCCCTTCTCGGTGCCGGGCCGTACGCCGGTGGTGTCGGCCAGCTTCCACGGGCCCCGCAGGGACGGTGCCGTCCACACGAAGATGCCGTCGTTCCAGGGGGCGGCGGGTTCGAGCCCGGGCACGCGGGTGGTCCCCGTGGCGACGTACAGCGGACGGCCGTCGACCGTGAAGCAGTTGACGTACGTGTCCCTCATCCAGACCGAGCCGCGCTCCTCGTCGCGGGGGCGCAGTTCGAGGGGGAGGATGAACGAGTTGTCCTCGCGCGGCCACAGGTCCGGGCGGTTGTCGGCGAGGCCGTAGGTCTTGGGGTCGGACCAGTTCGCCGGGTACCGCCCGCCGGACGCGGTCTCCGCCGGCGCGCCTGCCGCGGGCGCGCCGTCCGCCGGCGCCGCGTGGGCGGCGGTCGCGGGTAGCGCCGCCGCCGCGCCCAGGGTGCCGGCGGCGGCCAGCAGCGAACGCCGGCCGAGCCGCGAACCGTTCTCGGAGCTGGTGCTGCTCATCAGCTACGTCCTCCTTCGTAGTCCAGGACACCGGTGCCCTGCCGGTGGGGGAGGCGCTGTCAGAGGGCCGTCCTGGGGATGGCTGTGTCGCACAGCATGCGAAGGTCGCCTATTTTCGTCAACACCCCGGAAAAATTAATCCGGAGGGAGGGGCCTGTGAGTGAATTTGTGCGCAGGCCCAACTTCGCAGGTCGGCAAGGGTGTTGGCGGCGCGCTCGCGGGATCACGATTGCGTAACGGCAACTGCCGGCGGGGCCGGGCCTCTTCGGCCGCGGCGGTCCGTCACGTGGCCTACGTGTCGCCCATCGACTCGAGCAGCCTGCGCAGCCCTTCGGCCAGTTGGTCGCACTCGTCGCGGCCGAAGGCGGCCCCGAGCATGCGCGCCTCGTTGGCCAGGTGGGCCTCCATGTACGCGCGCGTCGTCTCGTGGCCGTGCACGGTGAGGCGGATCTTGACCGTACGGCGGTCGCCCTCGTCGCGTACCCGCTCGACGAGGCCCTTGGCCTCCATCCGGTCGATCCGGTTGGTAATGGCCCCGGACGTCACCATCGACGCCTTGAGGAAGGCGCCGGCGGTCAGCTCGTAAGGCGGGCCGGACCGCTGGAGCGTGGTGAGCACGTCGACCTCGCCCAGTTCCAGGCCGCGTTCGGCCGCGAACGCCTTGAACTCGCGGTCGAGCGCGCGCCCCAGCCGCTGGAGCCGGCCCATCACCTGGACCGGCCACAGGTCGTCGGTGAGGTCCGGACGTTCCTTGGCCCACTGGCCGATGATCGCGTCCACGGCGTCGCTCATGGCCTCAGCGTGCCATGCCCGCGAGCCCCGCCCCGCCCCGCCGCCGTACGCCCGCCGCCCGCCGCCCGTACGGCCACGGGGCGTACGGCCGCCGCGTGCGCGTGTGCCGCGGCACAGGCCGTAGGGTCGACGGATGGCGAAGTACTTCGACGTGCACCCCGACAATCCGCAGCGGCGCACGATCAGCAACGTGGCCGACAGCATCCGCGGCGGCGCGCTCGTCGCGTACCCGACGGACTCCTGCTTCGCGCTCGGCTGCCAGCTCGGCAACCGGGACGGCATCGACCGCATCCGTACGATCCGGAAGCTGGGCGACCGGCACCACTTCACGCTCGTGTGCCAGGACTTCGCACAGCTGGGCCAGTTCGTGCAGGTCGACAACGACGTCTTCCGGGCGATCAAGGCGGCGACACCGGGCAGCTACACGTTCATCCTGCCCGCGACGAAGGAGGTGCCGCGCAGGCTGCTGCACCCGAAGAAGAAGACCGTCGGTGTCCGCATCCCCGACCACGTCGTCGCGCAGGCGCTGGTCGCCGAGCTCGGTGAGCCGCTCCTCTCCAGCACGCTGCTGCTGCCGGACGAGGAGGAGCCGATGACGGTGGGCTGGGAGATCAAGGAGCGGCTGGACCACGTCGTCGAGGCCGTGCTCGACTCCGGCGACTGCGGCACCGAGCCGACGACAGTGATCGACTTCTCGAGCGGCGAGGCGGAGGTCGTACGCCGGGGCGCGGGCGACACGGCACGCTTCGACTGACGCGCCCCCCCGAAGCGACCCGTACGGAAGCCCTTCGGGGCCGGCCGCCTACTCCCCGTGGCGTATGCGGCCCCGACGTGCCGCCCATACCGTGAGAGTCGTGACGACCCTCGACCGGCTCGACCCACTCCGTCACCTCCGCCACCAGGCGGACCGGGCACGGACGCGGACGCGACGTACGCGGGCACGCGCGGGGGCGGCCGTACGGGCGCGCCCGCTGCCGCCGCTCGCGGTGGACCTCGCGCTGGTGGCGGTCGTCGGCGTGCTCACGGGCGCCGACGCGGCAGTGAACGATCCGGAACACCGGCAGGCGGACTGGTTCACCTGGTTCCTGCTCGCGGTCTCCCTGCCGGCGCTCGTCTGGCGCCGCCGCCACCCGGTGCCGGTGGCGGTGGTGACGGGTGCGGCGTGCGCGGGCTGGGCGCTGTACGGGCACATCGGCGAGCTGCTGAACCTGCCGGTGATCGTCGCGCTGTACACGGTGGCCGTCCAGGGTGGCCGGCGCCGCACCCTGTGGACCGCGCTGGCCGCGTCCGCGGCCTCCGGCGCCGTCGCGCTGGAGGTGGGCCGCGACGTGGTCAACCCGCAGGGCCTGCCGGTGCTGGAGATGCTGTGGCCGCTGGTGCCCCTGCTGCTGGGCGAGGTCGTGCGTACGCGCAGGCAGCTGCTCGACGAGTACGCCCGCCGCGCCGCACAGGCGGAGGCCGAACGCGAACGGGAGGCCGCCCGCCGCGTACGGGAGGAACGCGTACGGATCGCGCGCGAGCTGCACGACATCGTGGCGCACACGGTGGCGGCGATGACCGTGCACAGCGGCGTCGCGCTGGACGCGCTGGACGGCAAGCCGGAGGTGGCGCGGAAGGCCATGGCGCAGGTACGGGACTCGGGCCGGGAGGCCGTACGCGAGCTGCGCGCCACGGTGGGCGTGCTGCGGGAGGACGCGGACGAGACGACCGCTCCGGCGCCGCGCCTCGCCGAGCTGGACGAGCTGGTGGAACGCTTCGCGGGCAGCGGAGTCGAGACGGTGCTGCGCCGGGCGGACGGGCCCGCGGGGGACCGTTCCGCGGACGGCCTCGGCCCGCCGGCGCCCATCACCGAACTGGCCGCCTACCGCATCGTGCAGGAGGCACTCACCAACGTGATCAAGCACTCCGGCGCACGCCACGCCGCCGTGTCCGTACGGCGCGACGGTGACCGCCTCCTCGTGGAGGTCGTGGACGACGGCCCCGGCACGGGCCCTGATACGGGCACCGGCACGAGCACCACCGGCGGCTTCGGCCTGATCGGCATGCGCGAGCGCGCGGCGGCCGTCGGCGGCGCCCTCGACTGCGGCCCGGTGCCCGGCGGCGGCTTCCGCGTACGCGCATCCCTCCCCGTCGACGGCGGCACCCCGTGAACGCGCCCGACGCGAACGGGCCCGCCCCCGCGCCCGTACGGCTCGTGCTCGCGGACGACCAGACCGTTGTACGGGCGGGCTTCCGCGCCCTGTTCGACCTGACCGGCGACCTCGTGGTCGTCGCCGAGGCCGCCGACGGGCGGCAGGCGGTGGAGGCGGTCCGTACGACGCGCCCCGACGTGGTGCTGATGGACATCCGCATGCCCGGCCTCGACGGCATCGAGGCCACCCGCCGCATCGCCGCCGACCCCGAACTCGACCGGGTGCGCGTGATCATGCTGACGACGTACGAGGTGAACGCGTACGTCTTCGAGGCGCTCCGGCACGGCGCCGCCGGCTTCCTACTCAAAGACATCGACCCGGACGAGCTGCGCGCCGCCGTCCGTACGGTCGCCGCCGGGCAGAGCCTGCTGGCGCCCGCGGTGACACGGAGCGTGATCGAGGAGTTCGCACGGCTCAAGGCGCCCGAGGCGGCGGGCGCGGAACGGCTCGCGGTGCTCACCGAGCGGGAACGCGAGGTGATGGCGCTCGTCGCGGCGGGCCTCGCCAACGACGAGATCGGACGCGAGCTGATCATGAGCCCGCTGACCGCGAAGACCCATGTCAGCCGGGCCATGACGAAGCTGGGCGCGCGGGACAGGGCGCAGCTGGTGATCCTCGCGTACGAGACGGGGCTGGTCAGGGCGGGGGAGCGGTGAACCGGCCGCAGGACCTGTCGTAGGGGGGCAACTCCCGCTACGCCCCGCGGAGTAGCAGCCGACTCCCGCCGGCGGATGTCCGTACGCGGCACCGTCCCTAGCGTCGGCGGCATGATCGAAGCAACCGGACTCACCAAGCGCTACGGCGACAGGACCGCCGTCGACGCCCTCTCCTTCCGGGTGCCGCCCGGCAAGGTCACCGGCTTCCTCGGCCCGAACGGCGCGGGCAAGTCGACGACCATGCGCCTGATCCTCGGCCTCGACGCGGCGACGTCGGGCACGGTGACGGTCGGCGGCCGGCGCTACGGGCGGCTGGGCGCGCCCCTGCGGTCGGTCGGGGCGCTGCTGGACGCGAAGGGCGTGCACGGCGGGCGTTCCGCGTACCGGCATCTGGCAGGGCTCGCGGCCAGCAACGGCATCCCCCGCACCCGCGTGGACGAGGTACTGGAACTCGTCGGGCTGCCGCCCGCGACCGCGCGCAAGCGGACGAAGGGCTTCTCGCTCGGCATGGGCCAACGCCTGGGCATCGCCGCCGCCCTGATCGGCGACCCGGAGGTGCTCATCCTGGACGAGCCCGTCAACGGGCTCGACACCGAGGGCATCCGCTGGATCCGCGACCTCATGAAGTCCCTGGCGGCGGAGGGCCGTACGGTCTTCCTCTCCAGCCACCTGATGAGCGAGATGGAGCTGACCGCCGACCACCTCATCGTGATCGGCCGCGGGAGGCTCCTCGCCGACACCCCCATGCGCGACTTCCTCGCCGCGCACGCGCAGGCGCACACGCTCGTACGGACGCCGGAGCCGGAACGCCTGCGGCAGCTGCTGGAGGTCCGGGGTGCCACCGTACGGCTCGACCCGCGCGGCGGCTGGCAGGTGGCCGGCCCGGACGCCGAGGCCATCGGTGACCTGGCACGGGACCACGGGCTGGCGGTGCACGAACTGACGCCCGCGCGCTCCTCCCTGGAGGAGGTCTACACGGCGATGGCGCAGCCGTCGGTCGAGTACCGCACGGGTGACGGAAAGAGTGCCGCCACACGCGCGGCCACGCCTGCGGAGGCCTCCGCGGACACGTCCGTACGCACCAACACACAGGAGGAGTGGGTCCGATGACGCCCCGTGCGGGATTCCGGCAGGTGTACGCCTACGAGTGGATCAAGTTCTTCAGCGTCCGCTCCCTCCTGTGGACGACGGTGGCGACGGGAGTGGTGCCCGTACTGGGCGCGGTGTTCGTCGCCGCCACCGGCAGCCTGCAGCCCGACGACACCGTGATCGGCGGCAGCCTCACGCTGTCCGTCGTCGCCCAGATGCTGGCCGCCGTGGTCGGCGCGCTGGCGGTGTGCGGCGAGTACAGCAGCGGCACGATGCGCACCACCCTCGCCGCCTGCCCGCGGCGCGGCACCGTACTGGCCGCGAAGGGCGCACTGGTGGCGGCGGTGCTGTACGTACTGGCGCTGGCGTCGTGCAGTACGGCGTACGTGCTGGGCGACGCCCTGCTGCCCGCGTCGCACCCGCAGGGTGAGCCGCTGCCCGCGCTGTTCGGGGTGGCCGCGTCGTTCTCCGTCGCGGGGCTGCTGGGACTGGCGGTGGGCACACTCGTACGGCACTCGGCCGGGTCGGTCACGGCCGTGCTCGGGCTGCTGATGCTGCCGTCGATGTTCGGCCCGCTGCTGGGCGGCGCCGAACGCTGGGTCGCGGGCATCTCCCCGACGGCTGCCCTGGAGAAGCTCACGCAGACGTCGGACGCGACGGCGGAGGCCGTCGGTTCGCTGGGCGGCTGGCCCTCGCTGCTGCTCGTCACGGGCTACACGGCGGCACTGCTGCTGGCTGCCGCGACGGCCCTGCGCACCCGCGACGTCTGAACGTTCCGCGCCACCCGCTCACCGGAGAGGAGAAAGCCATGACGGAGCACAGGAAGCCTCCGGAAGCCGCCCCCGCCCCACCGGACGGCGCCGCCGCCCGCAAAACGCCACCCTTCCGGCGGCGCGTACTGCGCCCGGGCGTCATCACCGAACGCCGCCGCGGGCGGCGCGTCACCGACCTTCGGGTGGCGTCGCCCGGACTGGACGACGTGGCCACCGTACGGCTGCTGACGCCGGACGGCTGGCGCCGCGGCAGCTCCCGTACGGCGGACGCCCGTTCCCGTACGGCTGCCGCCCGTTGGCCGGTGCTCCTCCTGCTGCCCGGCGCCGACGGAGAGTGCACCGACTGGACAGAGCTGTACGGCATCGCCGAACTGCCGCAGCTGCGCGACGTCCTCGTGGTGATGCCGTCGATGCCCCTCTACGGCTTCTGCACGGACTGGTGGAACGGCGGCGCCGGCGGCCCGCCCGCAGTGGAGACCTTCCACCTGGACGAACTTCTTCCGCTGCTGGAACGCGACTACGGCGCGGGCACCCGCCGCGTCGTCGCCGGGCAGTCGCAGGGCGGCTTCGGCGCGCTGTCGTACGCCGCACGGCGGCCGGGCCTGTTCCGCGCGGTGGCGAGCTTCAGCGGATTCGTGCATCCGCTGCGGCACACGCGGGCGGTGCGCACCGGCTGCGCGTACCTGGGCATCGACTGGCGGGACGTCTGGGGCGATCCCGTACGCGACCGCGCCAACTGGCTGGCCCACGCGCCGTACCACCTCGCGGAACGGCTGCGCGGCAGCCCCGTGTACCTGTCGTGCGGCGACGGACGGGCGGGCCCGCTCGACCGGCCGGACGACGAACCGGAGGAGGACATCCCGGGGCTGGAGGACCCGGATGATCCGTTCCCGGAGGACGCCGTCTCGCCGTTCGAGGTGATCATGCGGGACGAGAACGAGGCGCTGGCGGACCGACTGCACACCGCAGGCGTGTCCGTACGGACGCACTTCACGTCCGGCACGCACTCACCGCCGTACTGGGGACGCGAGTTGCGGCGGGCGCTGCCGACGCTGCTGCGGGAGCTGCGCGGGGCGTGAGGGCGTGAGGGCCGCGCGGGGTGGGCGCGTAAGGCGAATTTCCTGGGGCATATGCCCAGGCGCGCCGGGGAGAGGCGTGTCCAACACCCGTAGGGAAAACGGGTATTGTGACGGGAGCGCGCGGTCGGCACCGGTTCCGGATTTTCCGCCGGTGGCTCGTCCGCGCAGGGTGATTCCGCACGGCCGCGTGTCTCTTGGAGACGTTGTGTATGCAGACGGTCTCGTGCCCGCGGGCACGAGCGTAAGACGCCTCTCCGTTCCCAACGGGCGGAGACCGGGCGTCGGCTGCCCTTCGCACTCGGTACGCCGCAGCGTCGGCCGAGGCTGAATTCACCTTTTCTTTTCCTGTTATCCGGTTCCCGGTTTCTCCTTCTTCTCCGCGCCGCCCGGCGGTGCGCTGACGCGTGCCCGCGCACCCGCGTGCGCGTGCCTCGCGCGCGCCCCTACGGGTGCACGCTGAGCTGGTACGGAGGGCCCGGAACCGGGTCGTCCGTGCGCTGCCGCGCGGCTGGCCGAGGCCTGCCGTGCGGAAATCCGGTGCGCGGCCGATGAGCCGCCCCCCGCATGAAGGAAACATTGCGCGTGAGCACCACCACTGTTCCGCTTGCCGCCCGCGATCTGGATCGCTTCTCCTGCCCGCCGCGCGTGTGGAGATTCCGTTCAGGATTCCGCGTCGCGTTGTGGTCGGCGCCGCACCGGCTGGACGCCGAAAGCCGCCGGCGTATCCAGGAGTTCATCGTCTCGGCCTCCAGTGCGGTATTCAAAGACGCCGACCACTCCGCGTACTGGGAAGCGAAGAAGGACTACTTCGACAAGCTCTCGGCATTCGCGCTCATCATCGCCCCGGACGGTGAACTGGCCGGCTGGGGCGGCTACCACTCGAAGCGGTTCGCGCGCCGCCGTGTGCTCTACCTCGACGCCGCCGGAGTGCTGCCGCGCTACCAGCGCTACAAGCTCTCCAGCAAGCTGGTCTCGCTGTTCTACGTCCTGGAGCGCGTACGGCACGCGGGGCGCGGCGCGTACCTCGTGCTGCGGACGCAGAACCCGGCCGTACACGCGGGCACCACGAAGATCCTGGGCCCGGAGAAGGTCTTCCCGCAGCGGGCGGAGCCGGTCCCGGAGGCCGTACGGCAGATAGCCCGCGAGACCTGCGACTGGCTCGGACAGGAGCATCTGCTCGACCCCGACACGCTGATCGTCCGGGACGCGTACAAGGACGTGCTGACGGAGGTCTACGGCGAGCAGCCGACGAGCGGAAACCGCCAGGCGGACGCCTACTTCGGGCAGTCGCTGGGACCGCACGACGCGGTGGTCGTGGTCATCAAGACCGGGCTGGCGGCGGTGGCGGCGTTCGCGGTGCGGGAGAAGTTCAAGGCCTTGTCGGCCGGTTGGGCGCGTGATACGAAGAAAAAGAAATCGATTTCACGCACCACTCCGATTTCCCGCAGCACTTAGACCGTGCACCACGTGAACCGCTGAGGAGAGCCCCTTGCGAGACCGTGCAGCGAAGCGAATGGGCCGACGTGAGCTGATCACCCGAACCTCCGCCGCGGCCGTGTCCGGCGCCGCCGTGCTGGGCGCCGCGGAGGGCACCCGCGCCGCGGCCGCCGACCGTCGCGGCGCGTCGGGCGGCCGGCCGCGCAGTCGTCCGAACATCCTGCTCATCTACACCGACGACCTCGGTTACGGCGACTTCAGCTGCTACGGCTCGACCGGAATCCGCACTCCCCGTATCGACCGCCTCGCCCGGGAGGGCGTGCGCTTCACGGACGCCTACGCCGGCGCCGTCGTGTGCACGCCGTCCCGGGCGGCGCTGCTCACGGGGCGGGTCGGGCCGCGCGCCGGACTGCCCCGCGTGCTCTTCCCGGAGGATGAAAACGGTCTCTCGGACGACGAGCGGATCATCCCCGAGTACCTCAAGTCGGCGGGCTACGCGACGACCTGCATCGGCAAGTGGCACCTCGGCGCGAAGCCCGAGCACAACCCGACGCGGCACGGCTTCGACCACTTCTTCGGCGCGCTGTACAGCAACGACATGACACCGTTCGAGCTGTGGCGCGACGAGGAGGTGGTCGAGTCCGTCGTCGACCAGTCCACGCTGACCCGGCGATACACCGAAGAGGCGGTCGCCGCCATGGACCGGAGCGGCGACCAGCCGTTCTTCATCTACGTCGCGGAATCGATGCCACACATCCCGCTGCACGTCGAGCCCCGCTTCGAGGGCGCCTCCGACGCGGGCCTCTACGGCGATGTGATCCAGTCCCTCGACCACTACGTCGGGGTGCTCCTCGACGCCCTCCGCGAGCGCGGCCTCGAAGAGGACACGCTCGTCATCCTCACGAGCGACAACGGCCCCTGGTTCGAGGGGTCTTCGGGCGGCCTGCGCGGCCGCAAGATCTACACGTACGAAGGCGGCCTGCGCGTCCCCTGCATCGCCCGCTGGCCCGGCGTCACCCCGGCCGGGAAGGTGTCCGAGCTGCCGGTGTCGGTCCTGGACCTGCTGCCGACGTTCTGCGCGTACGCCGGTATCACGCCGGACCCGGGCGTGACCCTCGACGGCTGCGACATCCGCTCCGTGCTGGAGGGCGCCGACACCGCCGAACACACCCCGATCTACTACTTCGACGACCTCGGCCGCACCCTCGACGCCGTACGCGACGGCCGCTGGAAGCTCCACGTACGGCGGCACATAGAGAACCCGGACGACCCGGACAGGGACCAGCGGGAGCTGCCCGAGCTGTACGACCTCGAACGCGACCCCACGGAGAGCTACAACGTCTCGGAGAGCCACCCGGCGGTCGTACGGCGGCTGCGGCGGCTGATCGAGGAGTTCGAGTCGGACGTGAAGGCGGAGCTCGCGAAGGCCGGTTAGCGGACCGGGGGCCGCGCGGGCCGTACGGCGGCGCGCGGGCCGTACGGCCGCCGTACCGCCGGTCGCGGGGCCGCGCGCTGGTCGTACGGCGGCGCGTGGGGGCGCGTGGGGGCGCCCCCACGCGCGGCGCCCCGCCCCTCGCGCCGCTTCGCCGGTCGCAAAACGGTGTGTGCCCGTCTCGTCACGCAGTAGGTTCGGTTCGCGCGCTGCTTGCAGCGGAGTTCGCCAAACTCGCCGACTTCGGCGCCGCGTACCGCGTCGGCGGCAAGGAGACGATCACCCCCAACGGCGCCATCGGCTACACCCCCGACTACGCCGCGGCCGAGGCCGTACGGGGAGGGCCGGGCCCGGCCTCCGACGTGTTCTCGCTCGGCGCCACGGTGTACGCGCTGGCCACGGGGAACCCGCCGCGCCGTGGCTACGGCGCGCGGGCTGCCGGGGCTGCCGGCGTTGTCGCGGGTGACCGGGAAGGGCCCGCGTACGGCGTGAGCGGCGTGAGTGACGTGTACGACGCCGGACGCGACGCCGCCCGCGGCATCGTCGAGATGCGCGCGGACGTCGGCCCGCTCGGCGACGTCCTCCGCGCGATGCTCGAACGCGACCCCGCCGCCAGGCCCGACGCCGCCGAGGCACGCGCGCGCCTGGAGGCCGTCGCCGCCGCCCCCGAGGCCCTGGCCGAACTCCCGCCCGTGTGGGGGGTGCGGAGTTCAGCGCACCAGGGGGACGGGGGTGGTCTGTTTCTTCAGGGGTTCCCACCAGGCGCGGTTGTCGCGGTACCAGGCGACGGTCTCGGCGAGGCCGGCGGTGAAGTCCTTGCGGGGGCGGTAGCCGAGTTCGGTGCGGAGCTTCGTCCAGTCGAGGGCGTAGCGCCGGTCGTGGCCCTTGCGGTCCGTGACGTGCTCGACCATGTCCCAGTCGGCGCCGCACGCGTCCAGGAGGAGCTGGGTGAGCTCCTTGTTGCTGAGCTCCGTGCCGCCGCCGATGTTGTAGACCTCGCCGGGGCGGCCGTCCTGCCGTACGCGTTCGATGCCCTGCACGTGGTCGTCGATGTGCAGCCAGTCCCGTACGTTGCCGCCGTCGCCGTACAGCGGCACCGGCAGGCCGTCCAGCAGGTTCGTGATGAACAGCGGGATGACCTTCTCCGGGAAGTGGTGGTGCCCGTAGTTGTTGGAGCAGCGCGTGACGCGGACGTCGAGGCCGTGGGTGCGGTGGTACGAGAGGGCCAGCAGGTCGCTGGACGCCTTGGCCGCGGCGTACGGGGAGTTGGGCGCGAGCGGCCACTCCTCGGTCCACGCGCCCTCGTCGATGGAGCCGTACACCTCGTCGGTGGAGATGTGCACGAAGGTGTGTACGCCCTGCCGCAGCGCCGCGTCCAGCAGCACCTGCGTGCCGAGCACGTTCGTGCGGACGAACTCGGTGGAGCTGAGGATCGACCGGTCGACGTGCGACTCGGCGGCGAAGTGCACGATCTGGTCGTGCTCGGCGGCCAGTCCGTCGACGAGCTCCGCGTCGCAGATGTCGCCGTGTACGAAGCGGAGGCTGCCGTGCCCGTCCAGTTCGTCGAGGTTGGTGAGGGTGCCCGCGTACGTGAGCTTGTCCAGCACCGTGATCCGTACGCCGCCGGGGCCGTCCGGGCCGAGCATGGTGCGCACGTAGTGGGAGCCGATGAAGCCGGCGCCGCCCGTGACGAGGATGCGGGTCACCGCGCCGTGGCGGGGGTTCTGGTCGGTCATGACGTGATCTGCACCTTGCCGTGGTCGCCGATGACGAGCCGGTGCGTGGCCGGTACGCGCGGCGCGTACGAGACCTGCACGTGGCGGCCGACGAGGGAGCCCTCGACGCGGCGGATGCCGTCGAAGGACGCGTCGCGCATCACGATGGAGAACTCGATCTCGCTGTTCAGAATGCTGCAGTTCTCCGCGATGGAGGTGGAGGGCCCGACGTACGAGTTCTCCACGACGGTGCCCGCTCCGATCGTCGCCGGGCCGACGATGCGGGAGCCGCGGACCCGGGCGCCCTCGTCGATCCGTACGCGGCCGACGATCTCGCTGGTGTCGTCCACGTCGCCCTCGATACGGGTCTCCAGCCGCTCCAGGAGCGTGCAGTTGACCTCGAGCATGTCCGGGACGTTCCCGGTGTCCTTCCAGTACCCGGTGATCATCGTGGAGCGTACGTCGCGGCCCTCGTCGATGAGCACCTTGATGGCGTCGGTGATCTCGAGTTCGCCGCGCCAGGACGGCTTGATGGCGGCGACGGCGTCGTGCACGGCGGGGGTGAAGAGGTACACGCCGGCGATCGCGAGATCGCTCTTGGGGTGCTCCGGCTTCTCCTCCAGGGCGCAGATCCGCCCCTCCTCGTCCAGGGTGGCAACACCGAACGAGGAGGGGTCGGACACCTTGGTCAGCAGGATGCGCGCGTCGGGGCGCTCCTGCCGGAAGTCGTCGACCAACTCGGTGATGCCGTCGAAGACGAAGTTGTCACCGAGGTACATCACGAAGTCGTCGTCGGCGAGGAAGTCACGCGCGATGGCCACCGCGTGGGCGAGGCCCAGCGGCGAGTCCTGCCGGAGGTAGGTCACCTTCAGACCGAAGTCCGCGCCGTCGCCGACCGCCTGCCGGATCTCCGGCTCCGTCTGCCCGACGATCATGCCGACCTCGGTGATACCGGCCGCGGCGATGGCTTCGAGCCCGTAGAAGAGGATGGGCTTGTTGGCGACGGGGACGAGTTGCTTCGCGGACGTGTGGGTGATGGGGCGCAGCCGCGTACCCGATCCCCCCGAGAGCACGAGTGCCTTCACGATTCCATCCCGGTGGTCTGTTCTGCGCTGTCAGTGGGCTTCAGTCGAAGGCCACGCTGATGGCGCGGGACGGGCACATGAGCTCCGCCTCCTCCACCATCTCGGCCATTTCCTGCGGCGGTTCACTGCGGAGGAGCTTCACCCGGCCGTTGGACTCGTCCTGCTCGAACAGCTCGTCGGCCGCCAGTACGCAGTTACCGGCGCCCACACACCTGTTCCTGTCCACCGTGATCTTCATCGTGGTCCTTGGTCCTTTCGGTGTCGCGGTGCGCATACGCTCCTCGCGTGCGCCTCCCATCGTGGTGCGTCACGCGGCCGAGGCGGCCCGTCGCGGGCAGGGACTGGGGAATCGCTCAGACAATCGCGGAGGAGCGGCGTCTGCGGTGGGCTTCCACGGCCTCCTCCAGCTCCGGTACGAGCCGCTGCGGACTGGCCAGCCGGGCCCCCTCCTCCTGGAGCGCGCGGGCCGCCTCGCCGTACGACGGTTCCTCGACGAGCCGCCGCACCGCGTCCCGTACGAATGACGCGTCCGCCTTGCTCCAGTGCGCGAACTCGCCCGCGCCCGCGTTCCGCAGACCCGTACCGCGCAGCTCGTGGTCCGAGACGGAGGTGGACAGGATGAGCTGCGGCACGCCGTACGACAGCGCCGTGGCGTACGACCCGAAGCCGCCGTGGTGGATGATCGCGGAGCAGCTGGGGAGCAGCGTGTTGAGGGCGACGCCCTCGACGACGCGGGCGTTGTCCGGGAGGGCGCTGAGCAGGTCGGCACCGGCGCCGGCGAGGGTGGCGACGACCTCCACGTCGAGGTCGCCGAGGGCGGTCAGGATGTCGGGGACGGAGACGTAGTCGCCGCCGTAGTCCTCGGTGTTGGACGCGCCGAGGGTGAGGCACACGCGGGGGCGGGCGGGCTTCTCGCGCAGCCAGTCGGTGACGACGGCGCGGCCGTTGTACGGGATGTACCGCATGTCGAGCACGTTCAGATGGGTGGGCAGCCGCAGGCTGTGCGGCATGGTGTCCAGCGTGAACTGGCCGTTCACCAGCTCCTCGTCGTGCTCGACACCGAACGGCGCGCAGCGGTCCGCGAGCCACTCGGCCATCGGGTCGGTCCGCTCGTCCTCGGGGGCGTGCGGCAGCATGTCGAGGTACGTGCGCCGGGACCGGCCCCACACGTCGGCGCACCACAGCAGCCGGGCGTGTGCGGCGCCGCAGGCGCGCGCGGCGATGCCGCCCGCGTACGCCAGGGGGTCGCGGATCACCAGGTCGGGCCGCCAGTCGCGGGCGAACTCGACGAGGCCGTCGATCATCGGGTCGTTGTACGCGCTGATGCCGTAGTTGACGCTGATCCGGTAGCGGCGGCTGAGCTCCTCCCAGGAGATGTCGCCGTGTTCCGTCTGGCTCCAGTTGGCCGTCGGGATGTCCTGCGTCTCGCGGTGCGCGGCCATCCCCTCGTGGATGCCGCTGTCCCGGCCGACGGGCACGGCGGTCAGGCCCGCGCGGGTGGTGGTCTCGGTCAGGGGCGGGGTCGACGCCACCCGCACCTCGTGGCCGGCCGCGGTGAGCGCCCAGGCCAGCGGCGTCTGGCAGTACAGGTGGGACTTCTCCGCCAGGCTGACGAACAGGACACGCATGGGGCTGCTCCGGAAATAAGGGGCGGGACGGGTGCGGGTACGAGGGCGCGGGCTGAAGACGAGACGGACCGGTTCGGATCGGTTCGATTCGCGAGTCGAGACGGTTCGGTTCGGTTCGGTTCGAGACGGAGGGGCGGCGGTCGCGTGCGTGGTACGCGGGCACGCGGCCGCCGTCCCTCGTGGTCGCGGGTCAGGCACCCCCGAGTTCGTTGTCGATGAAGTCGAACAGCTCGTCGTCCGACGCGCCCTCCACGCGGCTCTCCACGCTGTCGCCGCCGCCCGCCGTGTCCAGCCGGTTCAGCAGCGCGTGCAGCCGGGTGGACAGCTCGGTCCTGGCCGCGTCGTCCTGCACGATCCGGTCGAACTCCGCTTCCCACGCGTCCAGTCCGCCGAGCAGCGAGACGGGCGCGGAGTCGGCGGCCGGTGCGGCCGGTGCGAGCTTGCCGAGCAGGTGCTCGGCAAGCACGGGCGGCGCCGGGTAGTCGAACAGCAGCGTTGCGGGCAGCCGTACGCCGGTGAGGGCGCCGAGCCGGTTGCGCAGCTCCACCGCCGTCAGCGAGTCGAAGCCCAGCTCCATGAAGCCGCGTTCGGGGTCGAGCGCGTCGGCGGAGGCGTAGCCGAGGACGAGCGCCGCCTGCGTGAGGACGGTGTCCAGCACGGCCTGCCGGCGCTCCCCCTGCGGCAGCGCCGCCAGCCGGTCCCGCAGCCCGTCGGCCTCCGCGGCCTGTCCGGGCGCCGTACGGGCGTCCCCGTTGCGGGCGGACGCGGCGCGCCGGGGACGCGCCGGTGCCAGCCTGCGCAGCAGGTGCGGGACGCTGCCGTCGGGCGCCTTGAGCCCGGCGATGTCCAGCTGGGCGGGCACGAGGTACGGCTCGTCGGCCGCGAGTGCCGCGTCCAGCAGGGCCAGTGCCTCGGCGGTGTCCATCGGGCGTACGCCGCCGCGCGCCACGCGGTTCAGGTCGGCGCCGTCCAGCTTGCCGGTCATGCCGCTGCGCTCCGCCCACAGGCCCCAGGCCAGGGAGGTGGCGGGGCGGCCGAGGGCCCGCAGCTGGGCGGCGTAGCCGTCCAGGAAGGCGTTGGCCGCCGAGTAGTTGGCCTGTCCGGCGCCGCCGAGTGTGCCCGCCAGCGACGAGTACAGGACGAACGCGGACAGGTCCAGCTCGCGGGTGGCGTCGTCCAGGTTGAGCACGGCGTCCACCTTGGCGCGCAGCACGCGTTCCATGCGCTCGGGGGTGAGCGCGTCGAACACGCCGTCGTCGAGCACGCCGGCGGTGTGGAAGACGGCCGTCAGCGGGTGCGCTTCGGGCACGCCGTCCAGCAGCGTGGCGAGCTGTGCTCGGTCGGCGACGTCGCAGGCGGCGAGCGTCACCTCGGCGCCCTGTGCGCGGAGTTCGTCGCGCAGCTCGGGCATGCCGTCGGCGGCGGCGCCGCGCCGGCTGGTGAGCAGCAGCGACCGTACGCCGTGCGCGGTCACCAGGTGCCGCGCCAGCAGCTGGCCCAGCATGCCGCTGGCGCCGGTGACGAGGACGGTGCCCTCGGCCGCGAAGCCGGCGAACGGTGTGCTGTCCGCGCCGTCCGCAGCCTCCGCGCCGCTCGCGCTGCCCGCGCCGCTCGCGGCGGTGACCCGTACGAGCCGGGGCACCGAGGCCGCGCCCTCACGGAGCGCGATCTCCGGTTCGCCGGTGGCCAGCGCGCGGGTGAGCGCGCCGTACGAGGCGTCCGTGCCGTCGTGGTCCAGGAGCGCGAACCGGCCGGGGTTCTCCGTACGGGCCGCACGCAGCAGACCCCATACGGCGGACTCGGCGACGGCTGCCGGGGCCGCTGTGGCCCCCGCGTGCGCCTCCGGGCCGGCGGCGACCGCGTGCCGGGTGCACAGGACGAGCCGCGAGCCGGCGAACCGCTCGTCGGCCAGCCAGTCCTGCGCCACCGCCAGCGCCCGCGCCGTGGCGCGCCGTACCGCGTCGGCGGTGCCGGTCGCGTCCGCCGGGGCGAGCGGCGCCAGGACAGTGTCGGGTGCGGGCAGTCCGGCGGCGACGGCCTCACCGAGCGCGGCCACGTCGGCGTACGCGCCGTCCGGGGTGCCGAGTTCGGCGAGGTCGGCCGCGTCGCCGATGACGGCGACACGGGCGGTGTACGCGTCCGGCAGCGGCAGTTCCGTCCACTCGACGCGGTGCAGGCCGCGCGGGCCGGTGCCGGAGGCGGACAGCTGGCCGCTCTGTACGGCGCGCAGCGTGAGGCTGCCGACGGTGGCGACGGGTGCGCCGGTGGTGTCCGCGACCTGCACGGCGTACGTGGTCCCGGAAGCGCCGCCCTCCTCTGCACCGTTCGGGGTGAGCCGTACGCGCAGGCTGGTGGCGCCCGCCGCGGCGAGTGACACCTCGGCGAAGCTGAACGGCGCCACCGCGCGGCCTGCCGCGTCCGGTGCCAGCGCGAGCGTGTGCAGGGCGGCATCCAGCAACGCCGGGTGCAGCGCGCAACGTTGCGCCGTTTCGTGTTGCTCCTCGGTGAGCGCGACCTCCGCGTACACGGTGCCGCCGTCCCGCCACGCCGCGGTCAGCCCGCGGAAGGCGGGGCCGTAGTCGAAGGAGAGTGCGGCGATCTCCTCGTACAGGCCGGTGACGTCGACGGGTTCGGCGCCGGGCGGCGGCCACGCCGTCAGGCCCTCCTGTGCGGCGGGCGTGTCGGTGAGGACGCCGGTCGCGTGCCGGGTCCACTCCGCGCCCTCGCCGTCGTCGGGCCGCGAGTACACGGTGACGCTGCGGCCGCCGGACGCGTCCGGCTCGTGCACGGCGAGCTGCAACTGCACCGCGCCCGAGGCGGGCAGGATCAGCGGCTGCTCCAGCGTGAACTCCTCGACCTGGGCGGCGCCGACGCGTTCGCACGCCTGCAGCGCCAGCTCCAGGAACGCGGTGCCGGGGAAGACGGCGTTGCCGTCGAAGGCGTGGTCGGCGAGCCACGGCTGCCGGGCGACGGACACCTGCCCGGTGAAGACCGCGCCCTCGCCGCCCGCGAGCGGCACGACGGCGGCCAGCAGCGAGTGCCCGGCGGCCTCCAGGCCGGTAGCGGACATGTCCTGCCCGGCCTCGGACGCCTCCAGCCAGTACCGCTGGTGCTGGAACGGGTACGTCGGCAGGTCCACCGTACGGGCGCCCAACGGGGCCAGGATGCCCGCCCAGTTCAGGGCGTGGCCGTGGACGTGCAGCCGGGCCAGCGCGGTGGTGAGCGCCTCGGCGTCGTCGGTCGTACGCCGCAGCAGCGGCACGAGCAGCGTGTCGCCGCCGGGGGCGCCGGAAGCACCGGAGGCACCGGAGGCACCACCGTCCGCACCGGAAGCGCCGTCCTCCGCCGCCGGGCCGTCGCCCGCCGCCGCGAGGCAGTCGTCGGCCATGGCGGTGAGCACACCGTCGGGACCGAGTTCGACGTACGCCCCGACGCCCTCGCCTGCCAGCAGCCGTACGCCGTCGTGGAACCGTACGGCCTGCCGCACGTGCCGCGTCCAGTAGTCGGCGGTGCGCAGGTCGTCGCCGGTGGCGAGGCGGCCGGTCACGTTGGAGACGACCGGCAGCTTCGGCGCGTGGTACGTCAGCCGGGCGGCCAGCCGCCCGAACTCCTCCAGCATCCCGTCCATGTGCGCCGAGTGGAACGCGTGGCTGACGGTGAGCCGCTTCGTCTTGCGGCCGTCCGCCGCGAGGGATTCGGCGACCGCCGTGACGGCGTCCTCGTCACCCGAAACGACCGCCGAACGGGGCCCGTTCAGCGCGGCGAGGGTGGCCCGGTCACCGTACGGTTCGAGCAGCGGCAGCAGTTCGTCCTCCGTCGCCTGTACGGAGACCATCGCGCCCCCAGAGCCTTCGGCCTGGGAGGTACCCCCGCCTCCAGGCAGCGCCTGCATCAGCCGGGCGCGGGCGGCGACCAGTGCGCAGGCGTCGTCCAGCGAGAGCACTCCGGCGGCGTGCGCGGCGGCCAGCTCGCCGACCGAGTGGCCGAGGAGGTAGTCGGGGCGCATGCCGTACGAGTCCAGCAGCCGGAACAGCGCGACCTCCAGCGCGAACAGGCCGGCCTGCGTGTAGGCGGTCTGGTCGAGCAGTGCGGCCGTCTCCGTACCCGGGTCGGCGAACAGCACCTCGCGCAGCGGCCGTTCGAGCGGCGCGTCGGAACGCGCCTCCAGCGGGGTGTCCAGGTGCGCGTCCAGGTGGGCGCACACCTCGTCGAGCGCGTCGGCGAAGACGTGCGAGGTGTCGTACAGACGGCGGCCCGCCGCCGCCCGCTGCGCGCCCTGACCGGTGAAGAGGAAGGCGGTCTTGCTGCCGCGCGCGCGGCCGGTGATCAGCCTCGGGTGTTCCGTCCCGGCCGCCAGTGCGGCCAGTGCCTCGGCCATCGCGTCGTCGTCGGTGCCGGGGACGCCGACGATCGCGGCACGGTCCTCGAAACCGGCCCGTGTCGTCGCCAGCGACAGCGCCACGTCGGCGGCGTCCAGCGGACCGGACCCGTCCGGCTCCGCTTCCGCAGCCGTCAGGCGCGCCCCGAGCCGTTCCGCCTGCTCGCGCAGGGCCGCGGTGCCGCGTCCGGACAGCAGCCACGGCACGGCGCCGCGCGGCTCCCCCGCCGGTGCCACGGCCAGCGCGCCGTCTGCGGGCGCGGGCGCCTGTGCGGACCCGGCGGGCTCGGGCTCCGGCTCCTCCAGGATCACGTGCGCGTTGGTGCCGCTGATACCGAACGCGGACACGCCCGCCCGGCGCGGCTGGTCCTCGCGCCGCCACTCCTGCTGCTCCCGCAGCAGCCGTACGGTGCCCGCCTCCCAGTCGATGTGCGGCGAACCCTCGTCGGCGTGCAGGGTCCGCGGCAGGGCGCCCTTGTCCAGCGACATCACCATCTTGATGACGCCGGCGATGCCCGAAGCGGCCTGCGTGTGCCCGATGTTGGACTTGACCGCGCCGAGCCACAGCGGCCGGTCCTGCGTCCGCTCCTGCCCGTAGACCGCCATCAGGGCCTGTGCCTCGATGGGGTCGCCCAGCACGGTGCCGGTGCCGTGCGCCTCCACGGCGTCGACCTGGGCCGGTGTGAGCCCGGCCTGGCCGAGCGCCGCGCGGATGACGCGCTGCTGCGCGGGGCCGTTGGGCGCGGTGAGTCCGTTGGACGAGCCGTCCTGGTTGATGGCGCTGCCCTTGAGGACGGCCAGTACGCGATGCCCGTTGGCCCGCGCGTCCGACAGCCGCTCCAGCAGGACCAGCCCGACGCCCTCGGCCCAGCCGGCGCCGTCGGCGTCCGCGCTGAACGCCTTGCAGCGCCCGTCGGGTGACAGCGCGCGCTGCCGGCTGAACTCGATGAACGTGTCCGGTGTGGAGATCACCGTCACGCCGCCGGCGAGCGCCATCGAGCACTCTCCGGTGCGCAGTGCCTGCGCCGCCTGGTGCAGTGCGACCAGCGACGAGGAGCAGGCGGTGTCGACGGTGACGGCCGGGCCCTCCAGCCCGAAGGTGTAGGCGATACGGCCGGAGGCGACGCTGCTCGCGCTGCCCGTGGCGAGATAGCCCTCCATGCCCTCGGGGGCGTGGCGGACGCGGGAGCCGTAGTCGTTGTAGTTGGAGCCGACGAACACGCCGGACTGCGTGCCCCGTACGGACACCGGGTCGATGCCCGCCCGCTCGAACGCCTCCCACGCCGTCTCCAGCAGCAGCCGCTGCTGCGGGTCGATGGCCAGCGCCTCGCGCGGGGAGATGCCGAAGAAGGCCGGGTCGAAGTGGTCGGCCTCGTAGAGGAATCCGCCGTCACGGGCGTAGAACGTGCCGGGCTTGTCCGGGTCCGGGTCGTACAGCCCGTCGATGTCCCAGCCGCGGTTCTCCGGGAACGGCCCGATGGCGTCCGTGCCGTCGGCCACCAGCCGCCACAGGTCCTCCGGGGACCGTACGCCGCCGGGGAAGCGGCAGCCCATGCCGACGATCACCACGGGGTCCTGGTCCACCGGCACCGCCGGGGCCGCCGTGGCGCCCGACTGGTCGCCGTCCGCGAACAGTTCGTCGTGCAGGAACGACGACAGGGCGCTCGCCGTCGGGTGGTCGAAGGCCGTCGTGACGGGCAGCCGCAGACCGGTGGCCTCACCGAGCCGGTTGCGCAGCTCGACCGCCGTCAGCGACTCGAAACCGAGGTCGCGGAAGGCGCGGCTCTCCGGCACGGCGTCCGGCCGGTCGTAGCCGAGCACGGCCGCGGCCTGCGTCCGAACGATCTCCAGCAGCGCGCCGCGCCGCTCGGGCGCGCCCATCCCGGCGAGCTGCCGTACGAGGGGCGCCGCGTCGTCCGGAGCGTCGTTCTCCTTGTGCGCGTCGCTCTGCTCCTGCTGTGCCTCCGGCAGTTCGCGCAGGGCGGCGGCGACGCGGACGGCCGCCACGCGCCAGTCGACGTCGGCGACGACGAGGAACGTGTCGCCGTGGTCCAGGGCCGTCTGCATGGCGGAGATGGCCAGCGCGGGGTCCATCGGGGGTACGCCGAGGTGGCGCAGGCTCTCGGCCAGCCGCTCGTTGACGAGGCCGCCGCCCGCCCAGGCCCCCCAGGCGAGGGAGGTCGCTGGCAGCCCGTCGGCGCGGCGGCGCTCGGCGAGAGCGTCGAGATACGCGTTGGCCGCCGCGTAGCTGCCCTGGCCGGGACCGCCGAGGGTGCCGGCCATGGAGGAGAACAGCACGAACGCGGACAGGTCCAGGTGCCGCGTCGCCTCGTGCAGCACCTGCGCGGCGTCCACCTTGGGCCGCAGCACGGCGGCGGCGCGCTCCGGGGTCAGCGCGTCGAGCCAGCCGTCGTCGATGATGCCCGCGGTGTGCACGACGGCCGTCAGCGGCTGTTCGCCGGGCAGTTCGGCCAGCAGCCGGTCCACGGCCGCGCGGTCGGCGACATCGCAGGCGACCGGCGTGGCGGCGGCGCCCAGCTCGCCGAGCTCGGCGACGAGTTCGGCCGCGCCGGGCGCGTCCGCGCCGCGGCGGCTGGCCAGCACGATGTGGTCGGCGCCGCCGCGCGCGAGCCAGCGCGCGGTGTGCGCGCCGAGCGCGCCGGTGCCGCCGGTGACGAGCACGGTGCCGCTCGGGCGCCACGGCTCGACGTCGGACGGGCCGTTGACGGCGCGCAGCAGGCGGCGCGCGAACACGCCGGACGGCCGCACCGCGACCTGGTCCTCCCCCAGCTCCCCGGACAGCACGCCGGCGATACGGCGCGCGGCCCGGTGGTCCACCGTCTCGGGCAGGTCGATGAGGCCGCCCCAGCGCTGCGGGTACTCGAACGCGGCGATACGGCCCAGGCCCCAGGCCATCGCCTGCGTGAGGCTCACCAGCGGATCGGCACGGCTCACGGACACCGCTCCGCGCGTGGCGCACCACAGGGGCGCGGTGATGCTCGCGTCGCCGAGCGCCTGGAGGAGCGTCGTCGTCAGCACGAGGCTGCTGGGCAGCGCACCCTCGTCGCGCCAGCGGCGCTCGTCCAGCGGCACGAACGAGAGGATGCCGGACAGGTCCGTGTGCACCTCCGTACGCAGCCGGTCCGCCAGCCAGTGCCGGTCGGCGTCGTCCTGGCCGACGACGAGGGTCTGCGTCTGCGCCCCGCTGAGGGAGAGCGCCTCGAACATCTGCTGGACGAGCGGGTCTTCCTGGTGCGACTCCGGCACGACGACGAGCCACGTGCCGTCGAGCGTGCCGTTCGACGTGCCGGTCTGCGCGCGCCACGCGACGCGGTACCGCCAGCCGTCCACGATGCTGCCCTGCTGCCGTTCACGCCGCCAGGAGGACAGCGCGGCGACGACCTTGTGGAGCGAGTCGCGGTCGATGTCGACGTCGAACTCGTTGGCGAGCGCGTCTATGTCCTCGCGTTCGATGGTCTCCCAGAACTGCGCGTCCACCGGGTCGCCGGCCCCGGCCACCTGCGGTGCCGGCGCGGGGGCGGACTCCAGCCAGTAGTGCTGGCGCTGGAAGGGGTACGTGGGGAGGTCGACGAGCGCGGGCTGGTGCTCGCCGGCAAAGGCCGGGGACCAGTCGACGTCGACGCCCCGGATCCACAGCTCCCCGAGGGAGGTGTAGAGGCGGTCGAGGCCGCCTTCGTCGCGGCGGAGGGTGCCGGTTACCGTGACCTCCGCCTCCAGCGCCTCGGCGGTGTCCTGCACCGGCATGGTCAGGACGGGGTGCGGGCTCATCTCCGCGAACGCCCGGTGACCACCCTCGATCAACGACCGTACGGCGGGCTCCAACTGCACCGTGTGCCGCAGGTTGGTGTACCAGTATTCGGCATCCACACGCGTGTCGTCGTCCAGCCAGTCACCCGTGACGGTGGAGAAGAACGGCACCACAGGAGTCCTGGGCTCCAACGGCGCCAGAGCCGTCAGGATCGCCTCGCGGATCTCCTCCACGTGAGCGGAGTGGGAGGCGTAGTCCACCTCGATACGGCGCGCCCGGATCTCCCGCTGCTCACACGTCACCATGAGCTCATCCAGAGCGTCCGCGTCACCGGAAACGACCACCGCGGACGGCCCGTTGACCGCAGCAACGGAGATACGGCCGTCCCACGCGGCGATCAGCCCATCCACATCCGCACGCGGCTGCGCGACCGACACCATCCCGCCACGGCCCGCCAGCGCCGTAATGGCCTGGCTCCGCAACGCCACCACACGAGCACCGTCCTCCAGCGACAGCGCACCGGACACACAGGCGGCGGCGATCTCACCCTGCGAATGACCGACAACGGCAGCAGGCTGCACACCGTGAGAGCGCCACACCTCCGCGAGGGACACCATCACCGCCCACAGCACCGGCTGCACGACATCCACCCGGTCAAAACCAGGCGCACCGTCCACACCCCGCAGCACACCCGACAGCGACCAGTCCACATGCCGGGCCAGCGCCGCATCACACTCAGCGAACCGCGCCGCGAACACGGGGCTGCTGTCGAGGAGTTCGCGCCCCATCCCGACCCACTGCGCCCCCTGACCCGGGAACACAAACACCGGACCACGCCCCGCACCGTCCTCCGGCACCGCACGCGACGGAGCAGCAGCCACCTCACCCAGACGCGCCACCAACGCATCCAGATCAGCCTGGAATTCGGACCGAAGACCGCATTAATTCCGCTGCCCTGATTTCTAGTCAGGCCCGGGTTCTGCGGTCAATCGCAGAACCCGGTTTTCTCGTGAGGCGAGAAAGGAATTCACCGGTTCTCGTGTGGCGAGAAATTCCGCTCCTGCTTTCTCGTCACGCGAGAAAGCAGCCGGACGCTGTACGGATATGGGCTACGGTGAGCGCCCGTACGCAGTCACTCACCGTGGAGGAGCCAGTGCGCGCTGTCGTGATGGAGGAGTTCGGGGGACCGGAGGTCCTGCGGCTCACGGAGGTGCCCGAGCCGGACAAACGGCCCGCCCACACCCCGCTGACCGTGTCCCGGGCGGGGGTGAACTTCGCTGATCTGCACGCCCGTACGGACTCCTACCTGGCGCCCGTCGAGCTCCCGTACATCCCCGGCAACGAGGTCCTGGGGACCGACCCGGACGGCCGCCGCGTGACCGCGCTGCTCTCCGGCGGCGGGTACGCCGAACGCGCGCAGGCGCACCGCCGCCTGGTCTACCCCGTACCGGACGACGTGGACGACGACCAGGCCGCCGGCCTCACCCTCCAGGGCTGCACGGCATGGCACCTGCTGCACACCGTTCTCGGCATCGCCTCCAAGGAGCGCGTGGTCGTCCCTGCGGCCGCCGGCGGCGTCGGTTCCCTCGCGCTCCAGCTGGCACGGAGCGCCGGAGCCCGGCCCATCGCACTGGCCAGCACGGAGGACAAGCGCCGCCTGGCGCTCGACCTCGGCGCCCACGCCGCCGTCGACTCCTCCATCACAGACCGGCTGTCCGAGCGCATCAAGGACGCGGCGGGCGGCGCCGTCGAAGCGGCACTGGAGATGACCGGAGGAGAAACCCACCTCGAGATTCTCCGCTCCCTCGCACCCCGCGGCCGCATGGCGGTCTACGGCTACGCCGGCGGCGACCCGACTCCCGCCGCTGGGAAACTCCTCCTGGAGAATTCACTGAGCGTCACAGGATTCTGGCTGCCGCACTACTACGGTGCGCGAACCGCGCTCGCGGACTCCCTGCGCGAGCTCTACGGCCTCGTACGCTCCGGCGACCTCAAGCCCTTGCCCAGCCTGACCTACAAGCTGGCAGACGCAGCCCAGGCACACCGTGACCTCTCCGCCCGCGTCACCCAAGGGAAACTCACTCTCATCACATAGTGGCAATGACCCATCGCGGTCGGTGATCTACTCTTCGCTACCCAGAGCGAGGGGGCGACGCCGATGACCGCGACACGCAGTGGACCGACCACGGCCGGCCAAGGCGGGACCGGCCACGCCGACCGCGTGTTTCGCGTCCAGGAGGCGCTGAGCCGGCTCGGGCCCGGAGCCCACCGGCTCAGCGCCATCGCACGCGCCGCCGACCTGGACGACTCCACCACCAGCAGAATTCTGCAATCCGGCGTCTACCGCGGCCACTTCGAGCGCCCCTCCCGGGGCCGCTACCAGCTCGGCGGCCGTGTAGCCGAGCTGGCGCTGCACGCGTACGCCCGGCACGACTCCGACTCCGTACTGGCTGTCCTGCAGCAATTGCGCGCCCGTACGGACGGCGGCATGGCCCTGCACTACACACTCACCCCCGGCGTCCAACCGGGTCGCCAGTGCGCGGAAATGGCCGTCGGCGACAGCGACCTCGAGGAATTCGGGATGAGCCCCCGCGAAGTCCTGGCGATCACCCGCTCGCTGCGCGTCGGCGCATCCGGCCGCACGATCCTCGCCTACCTCCCCGAGGCCGTTCAGTGCAGAGCCCAGCACGAACCCATTCCCCCGCAGGCAGGCCGCGGCGCCATCCACAACCCCGTCGCCCTGGCCGCCAGCCTCGCAGCCATTCGCGACCACGGGTACGCCCTCGGGTACGAGGAATGCATGGACGGCTGGAACACGATCGCCGCGCCCACCTTCGCCGGAGTCGCGATCCAAGGCGCTGTGCTGCTGCTGCGGCCCGCCCGGCTGATGCCGCGAGCCCCCCGGCCGTACATCACCGCCACCAAGACAGCCGCCGCAGCCATCAGCCGCATGCACGCTTCGTAGATCTCGTACGGCGGCGACCTCGGCGCAGATGCGGGGAGACCCGCCGGGCGGCGGGCCGGGAGCGTTCGGTGCGCTCTTCCGAGCAGCTGGAGTGTGCGCGACGATGGGCGTCACCGCACGCGATGGTGGAGGGCGCCATGGGCGATCACCGCAAGCCCGAACCGGACCCCGGGCAGGGCAAGCCGCCGCCGGGAAACGCCGACGGCGAAGTCCCCAAGCCGCCGCCGAGCGGCGGCAAGCACAAGAAGGATTGACGCGCCGGTGTCCCCGTTCGAGCAGCAGCGCGACCACCTGGCGCAGGAGATGGACCGCGCCGAGCTCTGGCCGGAGCGCTCCCCGTGGATCCGCCGGGCCGTGGAACTGCGGCCGCGCCATGACTTCGCCCCGGACCAGCTGTGGGTGTGGGAGGGGCACGCCTACACGCCCGTGGAGCGCGGCCTGGACGAGCGGCGGTGGGCCGAGGTGGTGTACGGCGGGCCGTACGAGCCGACCGTCACACAGGTGACCGTCGGCCTCGCCTCCTCCAGCCTCTCCTGCTGCTCAGTGGTGGCCGACATGCTCGACTCGCTGAAGCTGGAAGCGGGACACCAGGTCCTCGAACTCGGCACCGCCACCGGCTGGAACGCCGCGCTGCTCGACCACCGGGCCGGTCCCGGCCGGGTGACGAGTCTGGAGCTGGACGCCGAACTCGCCGCGGCAGCCCGTACGAACCTGGACGCGGCGGGCGCCCAGGTACGCGTCGAAGTCGCCGACGGCGCAGCCGGATGCCCCGACGGCGCGCCGTACGACCGGCTCATCGCCACCTACGCCGTCGACCGCATCCCCTGGGCCTGGGTGCAGCAAGTCCGCCCCGGCGGGCGCATCGTCACCCCCTGGGGACGGCTGGGGCACCTCGCGCTCACGGTCGCCGAAGACGGCGCCTCCGCGACGGGCTGGGTCCAAGGGCTGGCGATGTTCATGCCCAGCCGCACCGCCGAGCCGCCCCTCGCCTTCGAACAGATACGCCGCGGCCGCGCCCCGCAGCACGAGCACATCGTCGACCGAGACGTACGGTCCCTGACCGACGACCCCCACCTCCGGTTCGCTCTACGCGTCGCCCTGCCCGAAGTACGGATCACCGCCACGGGAGAACGACTCCTCGAACTCCACGACGACGCCGACTCCTGGGCGACCCTGACCGGCCCGGCCGGCGACAGCGCCGGCACCGCCGCCGTCGCCCGGCAGGGCGGGCCGCGGCACCTGGTCGCGGAGGTCGAGGACGCCTGGGACGAATGGCTCGGCCACGGCAGCCCCGAGCTGTACGACTACGGGCTCACTGTCACGGACGCAGGACGGCAGCAGTACGCCTGGGCATGGGACCGCAGCGACGGACCCCGCTGGCCCCTGCCCGACCCCGAGGCCCGGCGCCCCGTCACCGAGGCCGCCACCGCGACCAGGTGAGCCTCCTCGCGCTCGTGCTTCGCTGGCCGACTACACCAACTCACCGTGCTCTCTTTGCTGTCCAGAGCCCGTGTAGTTTGGCGCCATGCACGGTGAACGTGGTGATGATGATCAAGACCGAGTGTGACGGGGCGCCGGTCCGCTACACCGCCACCGGGGCCGGCTGATGGCCGGCCGCTGGGCGGACTTCGGCCAGTACAACGCCCGTGGGGTCCCGGGCGCCCGAGCCCTGGGCACCGGCATCGAGCGCATGGTCACCGGCGTCGCCTCCCCGCCGGACACCGGCCGGGGGATTGCCGCCCGCCTGCGCTACCTGACCGCCTCGGACGCCGGGTACGCGGCGATGGACCGCGCGGGGATCAGCGTGACCCCGCGGACGTTGTACGCGTGGCTGGCGGAGGAACGCCGGCCCAGTGCCGTGAACCGGGCCCGGCTGGACGACGCGTACTGGGACCTGCGCCGCCACAACGTCGCCGCCGACCTCAAACGCCGCCTGACCGCCCAGGGCGGCGCCCGCATCGAGATCGACCCGGTGGACCAGAGCGCGGTCGCCCCGGCACACCGCCGGACCCTGCCCGTACGCCGGATGACGGTCCGCCCCCGCCACTGGGAGGCGGCCGTCGACGCCTGGCTGGAGGACGACGAGACGGCGATGGACGGGATCTGGGACGACCTCATCGTCGAACTGGGCAGCGAGTACGACTCCTACGCCTACGTCTCCTCCATCGGCTGGGCCGCCTGACACCCAGAGCTGGAGAACCCTCGGCCCTCGAAGCCGCGCCGCTCGACGTCCTGTTGCCCGGGTGGATACCCGTACGGGTGACTGCTCGCGTGCCCGTCCCGGTGACCTGAGCGACGCCCGGCACAGTGTCGTCATGCCGCCCCGGACCACCGCCGTACTCGTGCTGCTGGCGGCTCCCGCGCTGGCTGGCTGCGTCGCTGTGCACACCGCACCGGCGCCCGGACACACGGCGTCTCGCACCGCGACACCGCCGTCCCCGACTTCGCCGAGCGTCCCGCGGCAGGCAGGCTCCCGTCCCGACTTCGCGCCGTCCCTCTCCGACGCGGCCCTGACATCGCCGCAGCGTCGTGCTTCCGGGGCGCCGCCAGGTCGGCAGAAGTCCGTGCTGCCGCAGCGCGGCGGGGCGCGGAACCGGTCTATGGCCCACAACCGGCAACGTCTCTCCGGCCACGGCCTGCCCGACCCGGCCGCGGCCGCCGTTGATGATGTCGGCAGGCTGTGCCAGTGGGGCCGCAGCTCTGGGCAGTTGCGCGGGGACCTGCTGGCCCTGTGCCGCCGCGTCTACGGGTGACCCGTGCTGCATCCGCCGGTTACCGTGGCGCTGGCCCGCCGTACGGACTTGCTGCCGGCCGTCCCGGGGTGGGCATTCGAGCCGAAGTTCGACGGCCACAGGATGGTGCTCTTCCGGTTCGCGGAGGGGGAGGCGCCGCCGGGGGCCGTTGCCGAGGTGGTGCTGCAGTCCCGTACGGGCCGGGTCGTGACCGGCCGCTACCCGGACCTCGCCGAGGCGGCGGCCGCGATACTGCCGCCCGGCACGGTCCTGGACGGCGAAGCCGTCGTGATCCTGGGCGGTCGTACGGACTTCGGCGCGGTGCAGTCCCGCGCGGCCTCCAGCCCGGCCCGCGCCGCCCGCCTCGCCCGTGAACTGCCCGCGACGTTCGCGGCGTTCGACGTGCTCGCCGTCGACGGCCGCGACCTCCGGGGCGCGCCCTACCGGGAGCGGCGGGCCCGCCTGGTCGGGCTGCTGGCGGCCGCGCGGCCGCCGCTTCAGGTGGTGCCCGTCGTCCTGGAGGTGGAGGCGGCGGCCGCGATGTTCGACCAGCTGGCGGCCGTGGGCCTCGAGGGCGTGGTGTGCAAGCGGCTCGACGGGCGGTACCGGTGCGGCGCCCGCGACTGGCTCAAGGTCAAACACGACCGCCCCCGAACCTGAAGGCTCGGGGGCGGGCTGTCCGTACGGGCGTCTACTCGGCCGGCGCACTGCCTCCCGTTGCTCCTCGGCCGACGGCTACCTGCTCCGCCGGGTCCGTTCTTCCAGCGTCGGCCGCCGCGGCTGCTGCGCGGCGGCCGACCTGCCGCCGGTGATACGGGGTACCTCGGCGTAGTCCTCTTCCGGTATGGGCTGGAGCCGGTCCGCCGGCACCCACGACGTCACGACGCGCGGTACGGCCCGGGTGCGTCCGCCCTCGCCGACGGCCACCGACCACAGCCTCAGCCCGCAGTGCGCCCACCAGGTGCCGTCCTCGGCGCGCCGCCAGGCCAGCAGCCGCATCACGACCATCTCCTCCTCGGGCGTGTACACCGCGACCGGCGGCCCCGGAACATGGGTATCGTTCACATGTTCTATTATCGCGATCGGGGCCCTCGGTGTCGCAGATCCGGCAGCAGGAGGGGCCGGGAGGTGGCCGTGGACCACGACCAGGACCGCGAGCAGCAGCTCGCTCGTGAACGCCTGACCCGCCGCTACGGCACGGGCAAGCGCGTACCCCTGGAGCTGCTCCGGTCGTACGCGGTGCTGGGGGAAGCGGTGACGGTCCCCGGCCGGGAACGGGCCGCCGTCACCGCCCAGGACGTCGACGACGCACTCGCCCTGACCGGCGAGGCGCGCAGCCTGCTGGACCGCATCGAGCTGTATCTCATCGACGAGGCGCGGGCCCACGGGCGCTCCTGGGCGCAGATCGAGGCCGCCTGCGAAGCAGACCAGGCCCATCAGCGGTATGAATGGCTCCGCGAGCGCTGGCCCGGATACGTCCCGGTGCAGGAGCGCCCGCTGCTCAACTCCACCGGGACGGACGTGGAACGCGCCCACGGGGATGGGGCCGGGGAGCGGGGCGGCGGGTGACCGCCGCCCTTCGCGTCACTCTCCGGTTCGCGGACGGAGGGCCGTCCGTCGTCGGCGAGTGGGAAAACGCGGCGACCGCCGACCGTACCTACCGGGCGTGGACGGGGCAGTGGTGCCAGCGGCTGTTGACGCGGATGCGCAGGGCGGGGCGGTGGCCGGGCGGGCGTCCCGCTGTCTGCTTTCCACGGCCGTGCCTCGTCGGCGTCCCGTACGGCGGCGTTCACGCCTCCAGCCTACGTACGGCTGCTGCCGGCCGTCCGGCGCGGTAGGGGGACGTCGGCGAGGTGTTCCCAGACGATATGGCGGCCGTCGTGCCACTGGGAGACCAGTGCCAGGGTGTCGAAGGTCAACGTCACCTCGCCGCCGTCGATGTCGGCGAGGCGCTGCTTGAGGGTGCCGCGGTCGGCGTGCTGGGCTCGCTCTCCGGCGTACGCGAGCGAGACGTGGGGGTAGTACGTTGTCGGCTGGAGCGGCCAGCGCTGGCCGACCACGTCCGTTGTCGCCGTCCATGTCACGTCCCACAGGCGGCGGGCCGGGGTGCCAGGGCGGGCGGCACGCTCGATCGCCACGGTGCCAATCGCCGGGCGGGCGAAGGTGAGCGTCACCGGGCCCGTTCTGGCGACGGCCTCGCGGACCCGCGCGGTCATCTCTGTGATCTCCTGCTGGGACGCGTCGCGCTGAGGGCCGGCGTGCAGGACGGTGACGTGCAGCCACTCAGGAGGTACCGGTTCCAGGCCGGGCTGATGGGTCAACGCCTGGTACGGCTCGCCAAGCTGGTCGCGCGCGTCGGGCGGGGGCAGCAGGTGCCAGTGGAGGTCGCGCCGACCGGGCGGCCATGGGTGGCGTCGGGTGGTGACGCGTTCGAAGAAGTTCTCCATCAGCGGGTGATGTCCGCGATCCGCCAGGCGAGGGTGGGGTACAGCTCGCCGCGCTCGAGTTGAGCCCGTGCCTCTGCCGCTGTGGTGGCTGACACCCGCAACTGGCTGATGTGCCCGTACATCACGGTCGACGCGAGTTCGACGGCGTCGTACCGGGCGACCAGATGATCAGCACCCGAGCCGTCTGCGAAACCGCGTACGCGCCCATCGGCGCCGTCGGGAAGGTGCCGCCGCAGCAACTCCATCGCCTCACGGGACCGGTGAGACGACAGCAGCTCCAGCACCGGCATCAGCGGGACTGGAGGCGGGCTGGAGCTGCTGTCGAGGCGTTCACGGCCTGCAATTTCGCGCAGCGCGGCAGTGAGCAGGGCCGCGACCGGGAGTGCCAGCTCCGGGTGCTGCTGCCATGCACGGGGGTCGTGCTTCTGGTGCCACGAAACGAGCTGGTCCGCCCATCCGTAGAACCGTTCCCAGCCTGCGTCTCCGGCGTCTGCGGGCACGTTCCCTCCGTTCCGTTCCGTACGGAGACGTCACGCTATGGGGCTGAGCGACAGCCCGCAATAGCCGCCACCTGGCCGCGAGTTCAGATGAGACCCGGCGGAGCGTCCCGCCCGGCAAACAGACGCCGGTCAGTCCTCCGGATCCTGCAGGGCGCGCAGTCGGTCGGCGGAGGTCTGGCGGGCCTGGCCGGCCAGGATGTCCTGCATCGTGATGCTGGTGCCGCGCCCCGGCGCGGTGACGCCCTCGATGACGGCGAGGGCGGCGGCGTGGACGCGCTCAGTTCCTCGGCCCGCGCTTGCAGGTCGAGCATGCCGTCAGACCCCAAGGAGAACATGGGCCAATTCCTGGCACGCGGGAGTGTGCGAGGAAATGACGGCGGCCCTGATGGACGCGAAACCGCCACCGGAAAGCCCCGCCAGCTTCGTAGCGGCCAGCGGGCTTCAGCGGCGCCGTGTTCGCAGGCGTCGGGGGAGGAGCCGGCGTTCATCGTTCAGGCGTTGTTCGTACGGGTCGGCGCCGGGATGGTGGGGCAGCAGGCGTTGTGCTGTGCGGAGGGCGGCCTGCGCCGCGCGGGGATGGCCGGATTCCCGGAGGCCGCGGGTGTGCCAGTAGTGGAGCTCGTGGGCCGCGGGGTGCGCCTGGACGGCGTGGGCGGCGTAGTGGGCCAGCCGGTCCGCGGCGGCGAGGAGTTCACCGCGCGGCGGTGGCCCGGCGGCGGCGCGGTGGTGGGGAGAGGCGAGCGCGGCGAGCAGGATCTCGGTGACGACCGGATCGTCCCGCAGCGCCGTCCTCCAGGCGGTGCTCCACAGCAGCTGCCCGTCGGCACGGGAGGCGCCGCCGGGGTCCCAGAAGGCGGCCCAGGCCAGGAGCGCCTGATGTATCCGCCGCTGCCGGGACTCGGCCCGTAGGGCGGTGGCGAGCGGCGAGTGCGTCAGCCAGCTGGCCAACTCCGCTGCGGCTGCGGCGCCGCGCTGCTGGAGTTGGCCGGCGCGGTAGAGCACCGCGGCGGACAGGCCCTCCGCGGGCGTAGTACCGAGCTGGGTGAGGGCGTCGGCGACGAAGCCGTCTACCGGCGCCTCCGCCGACGCCGGCGGGCTGTGCTGCCCGGCACGCAACAGCCACCGCTCCAGCAGCTGCTCGCGATGGCGGGCGAGTACGTGCCCGGCGATCCATACCCCGCAGGCGGAGGCGGCGGTCAGCGTCGGCCGCCGTAGGAGTGTCCGCTGCCAGTACCGCTCTGCGAAGAGCACACCGGGATCCGCCGGATCCGGTGACGCGAGAACGAGGTGCGGCACGGCCTGCTGTTCGACGGCACTCCGGGCCAAGCCGTCGCACACACGCTCCCGCCGGGGCACGTCTGCACCGGCCAGCTCATCGAGGAGCCGAGCGATGTCGTACGGACCGCCGGACATGGCAGAAGTCTGCCACCCGGTTGCCGAGCACGAGAGAGGTGCCATGCGACGACAACGCGCGTGGACCGGGATCGCATAATCCCCTCTACGCTTCGGCGTATGGCGCGCATATGGACGAGACTGCACGAATACCTCGGGGTTCCTCCCGGAAGGCTCACCTTCGACATGGTCCGCCGGGCGACGGCGGGCAAGCTGGCGGAGACGGACGATCTGGACTGGAAGCAGGTTCTCCCGCGCACGCCGGAGAACGGGCAGTGGAACGAACTCGCCAAGGACGTCGCCGCCATGGCCAACACCCGCGGCGGCCTGATCATCTACGGCGTCACGGATACCATCGACCTCGTCGGCATCGACCCGGAAGCTGTCGCCATCCAGCAGTACGAGCAGTGGATCCGCAACCACGTCCAGCCCTACCTGCCGGATCTGGAGATCTACCCGCTGACCGACGACAGCACCAGCACCTCTGACGGCGCCAGGACTGTTCTGGTCGTCGACGTACCGGCCAGCGAGATGGCACCGCACTTCGTCTACGGCACCGCGCAGCGGGACAAGGAGCAGATGGCCGCCGTCGTCCCCTATCGGGCCAGCGATCAGACTGCCTGGATGCCGGAGCACCAGATCGAACGGGCCTACCGCGATCGCTTCGCCCGCATCGGCCGGGCCGAGGAAGAACTCCAGCACCACCTCGAGTTGACCGTCCAGCACATCGCCGCTCAGACCGAGGTGCCCTCGGCGTGGTTCGTCGCTGCCGCCCGGCCCCAACGCCCCCTGCCCCGCAGCGTACGCACGCTGGACCGGAACGACGCCTGCGAGGTTCTCCGAAAGGCCCTGGACAGGGCCGCAGCGATGTTCCCCGGGTCCGCGCCGACCGACGGGGTGCTGAGCGGGATGAGCGCGGATGTGCGAGAGAATCCGCGCCCGGGACTGCGCCGCTGGGTGTGCAGCACCCTGGAACGGGACCGGGGCCCGGAGTTCATTACCGAACTGCATGACGACGGTGTCGTGGTGATGGCCGGCAACGTGTCGTGGGTCCGAGGCCGGGATGATCTGCCCGCTCGGGGCGCCGACCTCACCGTGCCGGAGTGGCTGGTGATGGCGTGCTGCCGTGACTTCGTCGCGACGGTCCAGGAGCTGCAGCGCGCTTTGCGCCTGGACAGCGCCCAGCAGCTCACTGCGTCGATCGTCGCCCCTCACGGTCCCAGAGCTCTGGCGCCCACCACCTACGACTCCACGTTCCATCGCGAAGGCACACCGCCGTACGCCCGCCGGCCTCACACCGTCCAGGCCGTCCACACTGTCCTGTCGCCGGCCTCCGAGGACCAGGAGGGGCAGACCCGAGTCACGGAGCTTCACACCGACCTGATGAACCAGTTCGGGCTGGCCGGATTGGGATGAGAAGGCCGTCGTCGCTGCTGTCGAACTCACCCCGGAGCCGCATGGATCCTGCCGACGCCGGCCTCCGCGGTGGCAACAGCGCTTCCGGGACAGGTGGTGGGCTCAGGGGAGCGTGGGCGGCCGGGGGTAGCCCTTCCGCTCGTACTCGGCGGTCTCGTTGTCGAGATGCTTCAGGGCGTGGATGGGGCCGAGTGCTTCGAGCAGCATGACCGCGGTGCAGATCGCGATGGTGTGGACGCGGTCGCGCAGCTCCAAGTCCTCTACCGCGCGGGTGAGTCCCACTTCTTCTGCGGCGATGCGGCGAAAGGCTGTGGTCGTCGCGAGCTCGGTCTCCGGTGGTGCCAGGGCCGCAAGCTCGTTGAGCCGCCGCACCCCCATGGTCGGCTCTCCCAGGTCCCCGAAGAGCGCGTCGTGCTCCAGGACCAGCCACATCAAGAAGTGCTCCTGCTGATCGGTGTCCAGGCCGGTGAGGCATGCGGCGACGTGGGCCGAGTCCTGGGCGAGGTAGGCGCGAGTGAGGTCGGCTGCCCGCCACATCGCTTCGACGAACCGCGGATCGTCCGTACGCGTCATGCTCCTCCTTGTACCGGACCCGCGCAGGGGCGCGCGGGGTTTCCGGCCGGGTTCACCACGACGGGGCGGCACGCTTGTCCGCGCCTCGCCGTCGAGGATCAGCCTGTGGCCTAGCCTCGGTGATCGCGTCGTTGATCAGTCTGCGTTCGTACCTGCCGGTGTACCGCTCAACCGGAAGGCGGCCACGGGCACCCGCAGGCGGCCCGCGGTCTGGCTCTCGTCGTACTCGGTCCGTCGTGCCATGGGTACACCTTTCGCTTGTGAAGGGATGTAACGGGGGCGCCGCCGTACGGGACCGCGGCACGGCGCGTCGCCCGTACGGCCTTCGGGCCCGCGATTCGCTCACGGGACGAGGCCGCCGCCCGAATCCGCTGGTGCGGCGGTCATTTGGCCCAGTCGAGTCCGAGGTCGGCGAGGGCTGCGCGCTGGGCGGGTGTGAGCTTGGTGCGGCGGCTTTTGGTGTTGGAGAGGAACACGCCGGGCTTGGTGGTCACCGGGGCGGCGTTCTCGAGGGGCGTGCCGTCCGCTTGGGCGGGGTGGAGGAGTTCTTCGTGCCGGCGGGGGATGGTCAGGTGGCCTTCGCGGTTGAGGTACTGGCGTACGGCGGCGACGCCCCGTTCGAAGGAGCTCATGCCCGCCAGGCCGGGCACGACGGGTCCGGCCGCGCCACGGGCCGTGTCGGGCTCGGCGGCGGGTGCCGGCGGCTGGACGCCGAGCTCCTGGAGCAGCTGGCGCTGTCCGTCGGCGAGTTCTGCCCATTGGGCGAGTTGCTGCCGCAGCCACGCCCCTACGTCGACGCCGTGGACCCGCAGGCCCGGCTGTACTTCGTCGGCCGCCACGCCGGTCTCACCCGCCAGGAGGTAGGCGAGGGCGGCGTACCGGCGCTGCCACGAGACCGGCCAGGGCGGGTTCCAGTACGGATCGACGGCGCACAGTGCGGCCTCCCGTGCTTCGGTGAGCACCATGACGCCTTTCCGGAGGTTCTCCAGGAACTGCCCCAACGCGAAATCATCGACAACCGCGTTGCGGGGCGCGCACAGAGTGCCGAATTCCACGTAATACCTACGGGCGGCCGCAAGGCCATTCTGGAATTTCGCGTCGGCGACATTCCAGATCATGCCGAGTTCGTTCAACAGCTCATAACGGTGCGGGGGCAGCGTCCCGTCCTTGAAGGCCCTGCGCTGCTCGCTCGTCCACTGCCCGACCGGGTACGGCTCACGGCCGACCCCGTCGTCGCCGGCGGGGTCGATGACGGCACCAACGGGCACGTGCGCGTCCCCACGGGTCTCGACCCACAGCCGGAGGGCCTCGTAGCCGCTCAGCCAGACCTCGCTGTCGGGCCGGAGAACGCGGGTACGCAGCCAGCGGGCGATGGCGGCCGGATCACGAGGCCGGGTGAACCGCAGCAACGGCACCCCCACCCCTGTCCCTTATACCCATCTGACGCTGCCGGAGAAGGCTTAGGGTGTGTGTTCGGTGGGCTCAGTTACTCTAAAAATCAAAGAATATACACATGTTGAGTTTTTCGAGCAGGAGG